>DASVHW010000251.1 GCA_036382395.1 Candidatus Binatia bacterium
GATGAGCGTGCGGCTCGCGCGGTGAAGGAAGACGACCTCGTTCTCGTATGGACGCCCGCGGAAGAAGACCTGATCCACCTCGTCCTTCCACTCGGCGGGCGCTTCGTCGCCGAGCACTGCGACAAACACCAAGTCGGGACGCTTGCGCTCGAGCCCCGGCGCCACCCACAGCCGCGCCTCCGGATAGGCCTCGGCCACCTCGCCGGCGTGAAGGTGGTGGACTCGATTGGGGGCCACGGTGAAACGGACGCGGCCGATCGAATCAAGCTCTCGACGCAGTCCGGGGTCGAGCGACACCGGGGAGTGCAGCAGGAGGCTCCCGTCTGCGAGGCGAATCACGGTCATGCGCGTGCCCACCTCGATCCCGTAGAAGCGCTGGGGCCGCTCCGCGATCCCGATGTTCTTGCTCAGCTCGTACAACGGGGTGCTAGGCTGGCGCATCATCGCTCACCGGCTGATGCCCTGGTTCGGCCTCCCACTTGATGGTGTAGCATAATCATGACAAGATTCTGCGATGAGGCGCTACGAGCTTGTCCTCAAGCGCAGTGCGATTGCGGATTTGGACCGTCTGCGGAAGTATGATGCGACGCAGATCGCTGACGCAATGGAGAAGCACCTGACCCACGAACCGACGAAGGAGAGTAGAAGCCGCATCAAGAGACTCAGGGGTGTCAGTGACCCCGACTACCGCCTCCGTGTGGCCGACTACCGGGTCTTCTACTCGGTCCGCGGACAGGAGCTGCGGGTAGAAGTGCTTCGGATCATGCATAAGGACGAAACGCGGGAATACTATGAGGAGCGGGAACGATGAAGATTGCGCCCATGGGAGAAGTGCGGAACAACTTCGCCAGGTACCTGGCGGCTGCTGAGGAAGAGCCTGTCTTCGTGACAAAGAATGGGAAGATCGCCGCCGTGATCGAGCACATCGAAGACCGTGGCATCGAGGACTACCTCCTTGAGAGGAGCCCACGCTTCCGCAAGATGCTGGACAGGGTCAAGCGGCGGCGGAGCTCCATGTCTTTAGCCGACTACCGCAAGTCCCGCGGAGTCTGATCCATTTCGCCTGCCGAACGACTTGACGATGAGCCGCGCGCCTCTTCTGGCGCGTCGGTCTCGATCGCCTTGGTTAGGGTCTGCGCCGCCGCTGTGAAAGGAGCCGGTCGTAGTCGGCGTGCGAGCCAATCCAGTACCACACGATTTCGTCTTCGGCTCGGACTCCGACTGCACGATAGCCACCGGCCATGCGCACGGACCAGATTGGCTCCGACGGGTGCACCTTCTTGAAGTGCAGCGTGGGGTGATGCGGGTTCTGCTTGAAGAGCCGGTATGCACGGCGGGCTTGGCGTTTTATGTCTGGTTCAAGGTCCCCAAAGGAGCTTCGAAACCGCGCGGTAGTCCGCGAGATCACAGCGTGTCCGGGTCTAGCGCCTTGGTGCGTCCGGCGCGATGTTCCGCGAGGGCCTCCTGGGCGAGTTCGCTGAGCACGTCTGTGGATCCGGCAAACAATTCGTCCCAGCGGCGCTCGGAGGCCAGTTCCGCTAGCACGGCCTGGGCCAGCGCATCCTGGTCGTCGTCAGGAAGTTTCGCCGCCTCCGCGAACGCCTTCTCTAGGAGCTTGGTCATGTCATCGCCTCCGAGCAGTACTCTACCACAACCTTGGCCTCGATGGACCCTAACGGTTCGTTACTCTTGGTTTAGGACGCTCGCTTGTCCGCCACCTTCAGCCCTCCGCTGTTTTCTGGCCGAACAGGCGGTCAGGATGAGCGGGGTGTGCGGCCCGACGGGTGTCGGCTCGGCAGATCCGGCGCGACGCCTCACTCGATGCCGTAGCGCTTGCGCTTGCGCCACAGGGTGGTGGCGTTGATGCCGAGGCGGGCGGCGGCCTCTTCTAATGTTCCGGCATCGGCCAACACTTGCTCGATGTGGCGGCGCTCCATGTCTTCGAGCGAGAGCGGGGCGGCTGGCGCTACTTGCGCCGCCGGTGCCGGGGCGAGGAGACGATCGGGCAGGTCCTCGGCTCGGATCAGCTCGCCACGGGCCAGCACGACCGCGCGCTCGAGCGTGTTCACCAGCTCGCGGACATTCCCTGGCCAACCGTACGACGTGAGCGCCCGACGCGCATCGTCGGCGAGCTGAAGGGTGTTGCGGCGGTAACGTGCGCAGACCCCTGCCAGCACGTGGTCGATCAACGCCGGCAGATCCTGCACGCGCTGGCGCAGCGGCGGAATCCGGATGGCCACGACGTTCAGCCGAAAGAAGAGATCCTCCCGAAAGCGCCCGGCGCGGACATCCGCTTCGAGGTCCCGGTTGGTCGCCGCAATGATCCGCACATCGATGTCGATGGTGTCGCTGCCGCCGACCCGCTCGAAACGGTGCTCTTCGAGAAAACGCAGCAGCTTGCTCTGCAGCTCCCCCGGCAACTCCCCGACTTCGTCCAGAAACACCGTGCCGCCTTGCGCCGCTTCGAGACGTCCCGGCTTGTCTTTCCACGCCCCCGTGAACGCGCCTTTCACATGACCGAACAGCTCGCTCTCCAACAGATGCTCGGCCAAAGTGGTGCAGGCGATGGTGACGAATGGCCCGTGCGATCGCGGACTCCACGAGTGCGTGGCGTTGGCCAGCACGTTCTTCCCGGTGCCGCTCTCTCCGGTGAGCAGGATCGTGACATCAGACGCTGCGGCCTGCCGCGCCGTGGCGAGTGCTCTTTGCATGGCGGGGCTCGCCGATTCGAGCAACCCGGGCTCCTGCAGCGCCTGCCGCAAGGTCCGGTTTTCACGCCGCAGCTCCCGCACTTCCAGAACGCGGTTCAGCAGCAGCCCGACATGATCGAGCGAAAAGGGTTTGACCAGGTAATCGTACGCCCCGGCGCGCATGGCTTCGACCGCCTGCTGTACGGTGGCATACGCGGTCATCAGCACCACGAAGGTCTCCGGCCGCTGGCGCCGGATCTCGCGCAGCAGCGCCAGCCCATCCATTTCGGCCATGCGGACGTCGGAAAGCACGACGTCGAACTCATGCTGCGCCATGGCGTCGAGCGCCGCGGCCGCGTCGGCCGCCACCTCTGTCGTATGCCCGAGACCGCGAATGTAGGTCGCCAGGTGCGTGCGGATGTTTTTTTCGTCGTCGACGATCAGAATGGCAGCCATCTCAACCCTTCGGCAGCTCCAGTGTGAAACGGCTGCCCCGCCCGATTTCGCTCTCCAGGTGGATGCGGCCGCCGTGCGCTTGCACGATGTCACGGACGATGGCCAGGCCGAGCCCGGCCGCGCCGATTTCGCCGGCCTCCGCCAGCTGCGCAAACGGCTCGAATATGCGCTGGCGCTGCTCGGCCGGGATACCGGGCCCCGTGTCGGTGACCGACACCATGACCCGGCCGTCCTCGGACACGGCATCGACTTGTACGCTGCCGCCGGCGGGTGTGTAGCGCAACGCGTTGGAGAGTAGGTTCGACACGGCCCACGTCAGCTTCGTCGGATCGCCGACGATGGTCAAGCCCGCGGGTGGAATCGTGGCCTCGACGGTGATGCGCTTTTCCTGCGCCTGCAGGGTGAAGATCTTGATCGCGCGCCGGATGGTGTCTCCGAGGTCGACGTTTTGCCGCTGGAGGGCGATACTCGTGGCCCGGATGCGGGAGACGTCGAGCAGCCGCTGCGCCACGTCGTGCAAGCGCCCGACGTCCTCGCGTGCCGCCTCCAGCAGGGTGCGCTGCTCGAGGGTCACCGCCGGCTGGCTGCGCTCCAGGAGGTCGAGGGCCATGCTCAGCGAAGTGAGCGGAGTGCGCAATTCGTGCGACAGCGTGGCGACGAGTGACTCGCGGCGCGCCTCCTGATCGCGCAGGAAGGTGACGTCCTGCAAGCCGAGGATGAGCCCCGCATGCGAACCGTCACGGGCACGGAACGGTGTCGGCCGCAGGACGTAGTAGTGGTCGCGCCCGCGCAGGAAGATCGCGATGTCGATACGCTCGCCTTCACGTTCCGGATGCGCCAGGAACTCACGCACGGCGGCGCGCAAGCGCAGGTAGTGCGGATGGCTCGTGCCCAGATCCTCGAAACGCTGTCCCAGGACCTTCTCGTGCTCGAAATCGAGGATGGCGCACGCGACCTCATTCATGTGCACGACCACACCGGCCGGATTCAGGACGATGAGCCCGTCCTCGATGGCTTCGATCACCGCTTCGGTCTTGGCCTTCTCTTCGAGGACCACGTCGACGCGGGTGCGCTCGATCGAGATCGCCGCCTGACGCGCCAGTGCTTCCAGCAGTTGCCGCTGATCGAGCGGCATCACGCCATCGGGACTCGGCAAGTGCAAGGCCAGCACACCGACTGCACCGCGTGCCGTGTGCAGCGGCACGTACAGCCATTCGCCGCCGGGGAGTGTGTCGGTACCGCGTCCCGCCGACTGGTTGTGTTCCCACACCCACGTCGCCGCTGCGCGCCCGGCATCGGACAGTTCGGTTCCCGGCGGCTGCGCGGCGCGTGCCACCAGGTGCCCGCCATCCAGCAGCAGTACGATCACCTTGGCGAGAAATTGCTCGGCCACGTGCCGCACGATGATCGGCAGCAGGTCGTCGATGCCAACGGCACCGGCAAGCAGACGGCTAAACGCGTACAGGGCAGCAGTGCGCTCGGCGCGCCGGCGGGCAGCCTCCGCCTGGTCGCGAGTCCGCGCGGTGAGATCGCTGATCAGGATAGCGACCGCCAGAAATACCAACAGCGAGAGGATGTCCTGAGGCTTTGTGACGGTGAAAGTGTAGATCGGTTGCACGAAAAAGAAATCGTAGACGAGCAAGCTCAGAAACGCGGCGGTGATCGATGGGCCCAGCCCGCCGATGACGGCAGTGAAAAGCACCCCGGCGAGGAAGACCAAGGCCGGGTCCAGGAGTGACAGCCACAACTGCAGTATCTTGGCGATCACGCCCGCCGCCGTGACGCTGGCCAGAGCTGAAAGGTAGCGCCTCAACTGCATGGGTCGTGGCCTGAACGGCTCGCGAGCGCGTTTGACAGCTCGGTCGAGCTCGGCGGAGATGATCCGGACGTCGATGTTACCGCTGCGACGGATGATGTTGTTCACCGGTGAGCCGCGCCAGAGTTCCTGCCAGCGTGACCGCAGCGGCTTGCCGAGGATCAGCTCGGTGGCGTTGCGCCGTTCGGCGTAACGGACCAGCTCCTCGCCGACGCGCTCTCCAGGGATGCTGACGGCCTCACCGCCGAGCTGCTCGGCCAGCCGCAACACGCGCGCCACCCGCCCGCGCTCGGCCTCGGGCAAACGGTGGAAGGCCGCGGTCTCGACGAAGACGGCGATCCAGTCCGCATGCCGCCTCTCCGCCATGCGGCAGGCCGCCCGGATGAGGCGTTCCGAAAGCCCGCCGCCGCTGATGCACACCATGATGCGTTCGGTGACGGGCCACACGCCGGGGATGGCGTGTGCCTGCATGTAGACGCGCATCTGGTCGTCGACGCGCTCGGCGGTGTGGCGCAGCACCAGCTCGCGCAGCGCCGTCAGATTTCCGGGGCGGAAATAGCCGCGGATGGCCCGCTCGGCCGCCGCCGGCATGTACACCTTGCCTTCGCGTAGCCGCTGCAGCAGATCCTCCGGCGTGACATCGACCAGCTTCAGCTCGTCGGCGCGCTCGAAGAAGCGGTCCGGGACGGTCTCCCGCACCTGGATGCCGGTGATTTGTGCGACGACGTCGTTCAGGCTCTCGAGATGCTGGATGTTGACGGTGGTGTAGACGTCGATGCCTGCCTCGAGCAGCTCCTCAATGTCCGAGAAGCGCTTCGGATGGCGGCACCCCGGGGCGTTGGTGTGTGCCAGCTCGTCCACGAGCACCAGCTGGGGGCGCCGCTTCAGGATGGCGTCGAGATCCATCTCTGCCAGAACGGTGCCGCGATACTCCACGCGCCGGCGCGGGATGACCTCCAAGTCGCGCAGCAGCGCTTCGGTCTCCACACGCCCGTGCGTCTCGACGATGCCGACGACGACATCGAGCCCCTCGCGACGACGCTCCTGCGCCGCTTCCAGCATGGTGTACGTCTTGCCGACACCGGGCGCCGCGCCGACAAAGATCTTGAGGCGGCTGCGCTCTTCTTTTGCCGCCGTCTTGAGCAGCGCCTCAGGCGAGGGCCGCTGTTCATCTGCCGGAATCACACTCACGGTGACCTATGCTCCATCGCATAGTCTCTCACCGGGCTGCCATCTCGTCCAGTGCCAGATTGAGCCGCAGAACGTTGACCCTGGGCTCGCCGAGGAGACCGAGCTGCCGGCCCTCGGTGGAACGGCGAACGAGGGTACGGATCCGTTCTTCGGGCACGCCGCGCTCCCGTGCCACGCGCGGCACCTGGAACTCGGCGGCGGCGGGCGTGATGTGCGGGTCGAGGCCGCTGCCGGACGTGGTCACGAGATCGACCGGAATTGCCGCCGTCCGGCTCTCGTCGCGGAGCTGCGCAACCGCCTGCGTGACACGCTCGATCAGCCGATGATCAAGCGGTCCGAGATTCGATCCACCCGAGGAGGTCGGGTCGTAGCCTGTGTCGCCCGCGGCCGATGGCCGCGGGTGGAAGTACCGCGCGTTGCTGAAGCTCTGCCCAATCAGCTCGGAGCCGATCACGCTACTGTTGCGGACGAGCAAGCTGCCGCCGGCCTGGTAGGGAAACAGCAGGTGGGCGAGAGTCGTCACCAGCGACGGATAGATGAGACCGGTCACGATGGTCAGCATCACCGTCATGAGTACCGCGGGTCGAAGTTGGGAGCGCATACGAGTCACCTCCATGGGTTGTTGGTCACGCCCAGCCCAAGGCCGTGACCAACAGATCGATGACCTTGATGCCGATGAACGGGACGACGAGGCCGCCGATGCCGTAAATGAACAGGTTGCGGCGCAGGATCGCCGCGGCTCCGAGCGGCCGGTACTTCACCCCACGCAAAGCCAGCGGGATGAGGGCGATGATGATCAGGGCGTTGAAGATGATGGCCGACAGGATGGCGCTCTGCGGCGTGCCCAGTCGCATGACGTTGAGCGCGTTGAGCTGCGGATAGGTGGCCACGAACATCGCTGGAATGATGGCGAAGTACTTGGCGACGTCGTTGGCGATGCTGAAGGTCGTGAGCGAACCGCGGGTGATGAGGAGCTGCTTCCCGATCTCGACGATCTCGAGCAGCTTGGTCGGGTTGGAGTCGAGGTCGACCATGTTGCCCGCTTCCTTGGCCGCCGACGTTCCCGTATTCATGGCGACGCCGACATCCGCCTGCGCCAGCGCCGGCGCATCGTTGGTGCCGTCCCCGCACATCGCCACCAGCTTGCCTTTCGCCTGTTCCTGACGAATGAGCGCCAGCTTGTTTTCCGGCGTGGCCTGCGCCAGGAAGTCATCGACGCCGGCCTCGGCGGCGATGGCCGCTGCGGTCACCGGGTTGTCGCCGGTGATCATGACGGTGCGGATGCCCATGTTACGCAGCTCGGCGAAGCGGTCGCGGATGCCGCCCTTGATGACGTCCTTCAGGTGAATCACGCCGAGCAGCCGCTCGTTCTTGGCGACGGCCAGCGGTGTGCCGCCCGACTTGGCGATGCGGTCGGCGATGGTGGCCAGTCCGGGGGGCGGTTGGAAATGCTTGCCGTTCTTCGAGGCGACAAAAGCCAGGACGGCGTCGACTGCGCCCTTGCGAATCTCGGCGCCGTCGAGATCGACGCCGCTCATCCGCGTCTGCGCGGTGAAGGGAATGAAGTGTCCGCCAAGATCAGCAACCTCGCGCGCTCGCAGGCCGTAGCGTTCTTTCGCAAGCACGACGATCGATCGCCCCTCGGGTGTTTCGTCGCTCAGCGAGGCCAGCTGCGCGGCGTCGGCCAGCTCGTGCTCGGTGACGCCGCTCACGGGCACGAACTCGGTCGCCATGCGGTTGCCGAGCGTGATCGTTCCTGTCTTGTCGAGCAGCAGCGTATCGACGTCGCCGGCGGCTTCGACCGCGCGACCGGACATTGCCAAGACGTTGTACTTCACCAGGCGATCCATTCCCGCGATGCCGATGGCGGAGAGGAGCCCGCCAATGGTAGTGGGGATCAAGGTCACCAGCAGTGCGATCAGGACGGTCACCGAGATCGTGGTGCCGGCATAACTCGCGAACATTTCGATGGTCGCGGTCGCCAGCAGGAAGATGATGGTCATGCCGACCAGAAGGATGCTGAGCGCGATCTCGTTTGGGGTCTTCTGGCGCCGGGCGCCTTCGACGAGGGCGATCATGCGGTCCAGAAAGGTCTCGCCCGGGTTCGAGGTGATGCGGACCTTGATCCAGTCGGACAGCACGCGGGTGCCGCCTGTGACCGCACTGCGGTCGCCGCCGCTCTCGCGGATGACCGGCGCCGATTCGCCTGTGATCGCCGATTCGTCCACCGAGGCGATGCCTTCGATCACATCACCGTCGCCTGGGATGTTATCGCCCACCTCGACGATCACGACGTCGCCGCGGCGCAGGCTGGCTGCCGACACGAGCTCGTAATCCGAACGCTTCCCGTCGCGCAAGCGCTTCGCCATGGTTTCCGTCTTGGTGCGCCGCAGCGTGTCCGCCTGGGCCTTGCCGCGCCCTTCGGCGATCGCTTCGGCGAAGTTGGCGAACAGCACGGTGAACCACAGCCAAGCGGCGATCTGCCCGACGAAGGCGGGCTGGGCGTGCGGGCCGCCGGCGAGGTCGCGCACGAAGAGAATGGTGGTCACGGCGGCCACGACCTCGACCACGAACATGACGGTGTTCCGCACCAGCGTGCGTGGATTGAGCTTGTAGAACGAGTCGATGATCGCCCGTTGGACGATGGCGCGATCGAATAGCGAGAGCGTGGTTGCCTTAGCCATGATCAGCACTCATTGCGGCAGGCACAGAGGCCTGCCTCCACTTGAAATTTTGCCAAGGGTGTCGCCGGTCCCAGTGGAGGCAGCCGTGTGTGGCTGCCGCTTCAGTGGTCAGATCCATTTCTGCAGCTCCTCAGAGAGTTTTGCCTGCGACCATCATCAGGTGATCGACGATGGGCCCGAGTGCGAGGGCCGGGAAGAAGGTGAGGCCGCCGACGATGAGGATGATGCCGACGAGCAGGAAGACGAAGAGCAGGCCGGTGGTCGGGAACGTGCCGGCGGACGGTGGGACCACCTTCTTGGCGACCAGCGAGCCGGCCACCGCCATGATCGGAATGATCATGAGAAAGCGGCCGATCAGCATGGCGAGCCCGAGCGTCAGATTGTAGAAGACAGTGTTGCCGCTGAGCCCGGCGAAGGCGCTCCCGTTGTTCCCGGTGGCCGAGGTGAAGGCGTACAGAATTTCGCTGAAGCCGTGCGGGCCTTTGGCGGCCGGTCCGGCCAGACCGGCGGGATGCACACTGGCGAGGGCCGAGAAGCCGAGAATGCTGGCCGCGAGAACCAGGATCGCGAGCATCGACATCTGCACCTCCTTGGCCTCGATCTTCTTTCCGAGATACTCCGGCGTGCGGCCCACCATCAGGCCGGCGATGAACACCGCCAGGATGGCAAAGATGAGGATGCCGTACAGGCCGGCGCCGGCGCCGCCCACAATGACCTCGCCCAGCATGATGTTGACCAGCGGTACCAGCCCGCCGAGCGGCGTGAAGCTGTCGTGCATGCCGTTCACCGCTCCACACGACGCGTCCGTCGTGACGGTGGCAAAGAGGGCGGTGTTGGCGATGCCGAAACGGACCTCCTTGCCTTCCATGTTGCCGCCGGCCTGCGTCGTCCTGGCGGCCATGTCGACGCCGAGCGGGCGGAGCAGAGGATTGCCGCCGGCCTCGCTCCAGTAAGCGATGGCGACGCCAACAAAACACAGGACCGCCATGGCGCCGAGAATGGCCCAACCTTGTCGCTGATCTTTCACCATGCGGCCGAAGGTGTAGGTGAGCGGTGCGCCGATGGTGAAGATGGCGAGCATGGCGAGGAAGTTCGACAGCGGCGTCGGGTTCTCGTACGGGTGCGCCGAGTTGGCGTTGAAGAAGCCGCCGCCATTGGTTCCCAGCTGCTTGATGGCTTCCTGCGACGCCACCGGCCCCTGCGGGATGACCTGCTCCGCGCCCTCGACCGTCGTGGCGTGCGTGTACGCGTTGAGGTTCTGCGGCACCCCTTGCCAGACGAAGATCAGCGCCAGCACGAAGGAGAGCGGGAGCAGTATGCGCAGCGTGCAGCGTACCAGGTCGACCCAGAAGTTGCCGATCGTCTTTCCCGAATGGCGCGCGAAGCCCCGCACCAGTGCGATGGCCAGGGCGATGCCAGTCGCCGCGGAGACGAAATTGTGGAACGTCAAGCCCGCCATCTGGACGAGATAACTCATCGTGCTCTCGCCGCTGTAGTTCTGCCAGTTGGTGTTGGTGGTGAAGCTCACGGCCGTGTTCCAGGCGAGATCGGCCGGCACGGCGGCCAAACCCTGCGGGTTGAGCGGCAGGATGCCCTGGAGCCGTTGCAAGAGGTAGAGCAAGAAGAGGCCGGCGAAGTTGAAGAGCAGCATCGCCACCGTATACGTCGTCCAGTGTTGTTCTTCGGTGGGATCGACGCCGCCGACGCGATAGATCAGACGCTCGATGGGGCGAAACACCGGGTCGAGAAACGTCGGCTGACCCTCCATCACGGAGTAGAAGTAGGCTCCGAGCGGCCGCACCAGCAGAAGCAGGAGTCCGAAGAAGAACAGAATTTGCAAAATACCGTTCGCGGTCATCATCGACTCCGTCAGAATCGGTCCGGACGCAACAGGGCGTACACCAGGTAGATCAGGAGCCCGACGGTCACGAGTCCACCCAGCACGTAGTCAAGTGTCATTGTCAGAGCCTCTCGCATCCGTAGACATAGAGAATCGATACCACCGCAAAGAGGACGGTCAGGACCACAAAGAGGACATCGTACATTTCTCGCGTCTCCTTACACTCTCGGCGGGCAGGTGCCAGCTTATGCCTAGTGCAGCCTTCATGCCACGCGGCCGATGCTGCTCGGCGGACAATTCAAGTGCTCAAACTCGGTGACCTTCCAAAATGCAGTATGCGCCAATGCATTCCGCAACAATGTACGGAAGGTGCGGTGCGACAAGCTCCAGCTCAGAGACCCGTGATCCCCTGCTGCCGGAATTCGATGTGTGGCAAACGCCCCCTCCCGATCCGCTCACAAGCAAACCCAAGACGAGGGTCCGCCCTTGAGATGGCGAGGGCTGCTCATCGGGTTGCGGGAAAAGCCAAATGGTCCCGTGACTACGAGTGTCGTGGTCGAGGCCAATTCAGTTTGAAGAAACGCGTGAGCTTGTCCGTGCCCGCTTGGCACCGATCCCGTGCCGCTGGGCAGCCCGGATGCCAGGGAGCAGCGACGGCCGCTTCCTATCGGAAGTCCAATCAAGCGCCGCACAGGGCACTGCGCCATGGCTCCACGCCCAGTGGCGCGGGAAGGAGGAGCCCGAGGAGGGAACCACCGCGTGGTGCCCTCCTCGGATCTGGGCCGGCGGATGAATGGAACACTCCACCATGGTGCTCGCGGCCCGCGTGTGGCGTCTCACGCCAGCTGTCTATTCGGCTCCGTATTGACGGATGATTTTCGGCCAGACAGTGACGTCGACGTGCTCGTCGACTTCGAGCCTGGTCAGGTGATCGGCTTCCGCATCTTCGATATCGAAGACGAGCTCTCGCAAATCCTTGGCGGTCACCGGATTGATCTTGTCAGGAAAAAGTATCTCAATCGCCGGCTGCGCAATCGCGTACTCGCAGGGGCAGAAACCCAGTATGCAGAAAGATGACCTGGCCTTCCTACACCCCACCGGCGGTGTGCCCGCCAGGGAAGTTGTCGTGGACCATGCTGCGGAAGTGGGCGGCGTCAGCGGCGCGGTTGAGGGCGTCGCGGAAGGCGCGCGTGCCGGGCGCGGCTGGGAGATAGCGGCAGGCGAACTTGCGCATGTAGATGGTGCCCCACGGGTCGCCGTAACGGTCGACCATGGCGGCGTGATGCCTGAGGAGCGAAGCCTTCTGTTCGGCTGCGGTGGGTGCCGGAGGGATCGGCTCGCCCCGCAGCGCCGCCGTGATCTCGCGGAACACCCACGGCCTGCTGAGCGCGCCGCGTGCCAC
>DASVHW010000252.1 GCA_036382395.1 Candidatus Binatia bacterium
AATCTGATGGCCAAGGTCCCGGGCTCGCCGGGACCGAGCACGTGATTCCCCTCGCCGATGACGGCGACCTCGGTACCCGGCAAAGGGCGCCCCATCGATCCGGGCTTCACTGGCAGGCAGGGATAGCTCAGGACGGTCATAAGCGTCTCGGTCTGCCCGTATCCTTCCAGCAATGGCTTACCGGTCTGGCTGCGCCACTGTTTGAGGACTTCGGGATTGACACTCTCGCCGGCGGAAACGGTCAGGCGTAGGGCCGACAAGTCCCTCGTCGTTGCGCCTTCGAGAATCAAGCGCCGCAGCTCGGTCGCCGCGGCGCAGAAGACGGTGACCCGGTAGCGTTCCAGCAGCTCGAAACGCCTGGCCGGTTCGAAAGGGCCATCATAGAAAAGGACAGCCGCGCCGCAGCTCCACGGTCCGAACAGAATACTCGTGCCGGCCTTGCTCCAACCGGTGTCGGCCGTACACCAGATCAGATCCCGCTGCGTCAGCGTGAGCCAGTGCCAGGCGGACACCCGCCAGGCGAACAAGGCGCGCGAGGCGTGGGTCACGCCCTTCGGATGCCCGGTCGACCCCGAAGTGTAGTAGATGATGGCAGGTTCGTCGCTGCTCATGGCGACAGGGGTGAAGGCGTCGGAGCACGCAGCGATCTCGCGGTCGAAATCGGCCCAACCCACACCGCCGCCAACGCTGATCCGGGCGCGGTAGGGATGGGCGGCCGGGAACTTGCCGATGTGCTCACGCGTGGTCACCGCACCGATGGCGCCCGAATGTTGCGTCCGAAACTCGATGTCCCGCGCGGTCTGCATGGTGATGCAGGGCACCGGAACCGCGCCCAGCTTGAGGCAGCCGACCATGGCGATCTGCCAGGCGGGAATGCGCGGCAGCATGACCAAGACGCGGTCCCCTTTTCGCACCCCCTGTTGCTGCAACAGGTTTGCGAACTGGTTCGATGCGCGGCGGATGTCAGCGAACGTGAACCGCCGCTCCTCGCCGCGGTCGTTGCACCAGATCAGGGCCAGGCGTTTCGCATCCTCGGCCCACTTGTCGACGACGTCACCGCCGAAGTTGAACGTGGGCGGGATCTCCCAGCGAAACTCCCGATACGCCCGGTCGTAATCGACCATGTCGACACGTTTCACGGCTGATCCTCCTGCAAGGCTTTCGGGTCTCCACAGCTCATCGCCTGTTCAGCCGACCACCCCTTCGGCTCAGTCCTCAATTCCCGCCAATCGCTTGACGATTTTTTTGCGTTCGTTGAAATCGTAGTTGCTCGCAATGGCGACGTCCTCCATGGCCGGCGAGCCCCCGCCATGGACCGCGGCCACCTGCCACACACCGGCCCACGATGACGCCAGGTAGTCCGAGATCGTCCGCTGCAAACGATGGATCTTCTCGGCGGAGACGTTCGGGTTGCGCACCGTATACTTCTCCAGCCACCCGCGCGTGTGCGGATCGAAGTAATCCTCCTCGAAGGGCATGGTCACCGGAAAACCGCCGGCGACGTCGGCCATCATGCCCCACGCCTCGTACGTGCTCTCTCCGGCGAGACGCCGGCCGACATTGGCATAGATGGCATCCGGCACGTGCACGCCCGAGGCGGACTGGGTCGAGTTCACCGCACCGGCGATGCCGGCGGCGTAGATCAGCTCGGCCGTTGCGGCCAGATGACAGAGCTTCTCGCGGATGTGCGACTTCCCTTCCACGCCGTAGTACTCGGCCGCCAGCGCGATCAGACCCATGACAATGTCATCCACCGCGGGCTTGCAGCCGCAGTAGCTATGGCGGTGACATTGCGAGAAGGTCAGCGCCATCTTGCCGGCAAACTCGTACTCGCCGCACAGGAACACCCGGTCCCAGGGAATGAAGGTGTTATCGAAGATCACCAGGGCGTCGGAGCTGCCATAGGTGTTCAGCGGTGCTTTGAGGACCTTGCGCTCGCGCGGCGCCGTTGCCCGGTTGATGATGTGCACGTTATCCCAATCGGCGGGGATGGCGAACGTCACCGCCCACTGCTTCTCGTCACGGGTCAAGGTCCGCGTCGGGAAGACGACGAGTTGGTCACAGTAAGACGCCATGGTGATGTCGGCCTTCGCGCCCCGGACAATGATCCCATCCTTGTTCTGGCTGACGATGCGTACGTGCAGGTCGGGGTCGTTCTGCTCGTGGGGCCGCTTGCCCCGGTCACCCTTGGCGTCCGTCATCACCGCCGCGGCAATCTGATCATTGTCTTGATAGGTCTTCAGGAATTCGCGGAAGCGCGCGTAGTACTCGGTGCCGTGCGCGTCGTCAGTATCTTTCGTCGTTACCGACAGGGCGTTCATGGTATCCGTACCCATGCACCGCTGGATGCAGAATCCGGACAGCCGCGCGCCGACACGGATCATCTTCTGCTTCTTGAGCAGATCGTCGCCACTCCGGCAGAGCGCGCAGAACCGACTGATCTTCTTCCCGGTGTCGGGACACGTGGCCGTGAACAGATCTTCGAGCTCCGGATCGGTGGCGGCGTCGTACGTGATCCGCATCACGTTGACCCCCGGCATAATGCGCGGATCGTCACGCCGGACGATTTCACCTGCCATGCGGACGTTGGGCTTCATCGCCCGCAAGCACTCGACGTACTCCTCGGACGTTCTCATTGCGCGCCTCCGTTTCGTGTACGGTAGAATTTGCTACCGGCTCGCGGCGCGGCCGAGAAGCTACGAACCCCCCTGGCAGCGACGATTGGCAACCCCTACGTAACGATCTCGCACTCCAAGCCGAGAGACTGGAAGCGCTGGACGATATTCTGCACCCGCTCGGGCGAGGGTGGCTTCACGTCTCCTGGCGCGTACGGCCGGTCCAGCATCTTGTACTTGTTCATACCGAACCGGTGGTACGGCAACACGTGTACCGGGATGTGCGCCCCGAGCGTCCTGATGAAGCCCGCAATCGCGCTGATATTCTCTTCCGAGTCCGTATATCCTGGGATCAGCGGCATCCGCGCGATCATGGGTATGCCCTTGCTTGCGATGTACTTGGCGTTGTCCAGGATCTGTTGATTCGAATGACCAGCGATCGCGAGGTGCGCGTCGCGATCGTGGATCTTCAGATCGAAGAGCACGAGGTCGGTGTACTCGATCACCCGTTCCAGCGCCCGCCTTGGCGCCGACCCGCACGTGTCGAGCGTGGTATGGATCCCCGCTTCTTGGCAGCGCTTGAACAGCGCGGCGACGAAGCGCGCCTGCGACAGGGGCTCGCCCCCCGAACAGGTTACCCCACCATTGGAGTTCCGGTAATACGCAGCGTCCTTCTTGATTTCCTCGAAAACCCGGGCGACGGTGTACTCATCTCCAAGCAACCGCAGGGCGCCCGTTCCGCACACCGGAACGCACTTGGCGCAGTCATCGCACACGTCTCTATTGATGTGGACGCCTCCCTCGGGGTTGAGAGAAATCGCCTTCTTGTCGCAGACCTCGACACACCGGTTACAGTGATCGCACAGTGGATCGCTGTGCGCGACTTCCACGCCGCCCGCCTGCGACTCGGGGTTGGCGCACCACGAACAGCTCAACGGGCAGCCCTTCAAGAAGACGGTTGTGCGGATTCCCGGTCCGTCCTCCGTGCTGAACCGCTGGATGTTGAAGATACGGGCGGTCACGACTCGATCATCGCGTTCCTTGCCGAAAAGCCCGTCGACGACGCGCGGCGAGGAGCCGGCTGAACCGATCGACTGCTCCTCGCCAGCACCGTCCAATTCACGCCGCGTGGTTCCCGTTGCGATCATGTGTTCTCGACTGTGTACCCTCAAAACAGGGAGGGCGACCGGTGGTCGCCCTCCCTGCACAACGTTACAGCAGCTGTTCAGTTCGGCTGATGATCTCGTCCTGTACGGCCGGCGTCAGCTCCACCCAGAAGGCGCTGTAACCCGCCACGCGCACGACCAGGTTCCGATAATTCTCGGGATGCTGCCTCGCATCCAGCAAGGTGTCCCGATCCAGGATGTTGAACTGGACGTGGAACCCGCCTTTGTCGAAGTACGTGCCCATCAGCTCGGCAAATTTGTTCACACCTTCCTTCTTCTTCAGCATCCCGGGGGCGAACTTCATATTCAGGAGCGGGCCCTCGATGAACATATTGTCGAGCTTGGTAACCGAGTTCATAGTTGCTGTCGGGCCCTTCACGTCGCAACCCTGCTGCGGGGAAGCAGAGGCATCGGCCAACGAGGTCCCCGCCTTACGGCCATTGGGCAACGCGCCGGTGGCCTTGCCGGCCCACGTCGACCAGGCCGCGCCCTGTCGGAACATGGTGAACCGCCGGCCGAAGCCGTCGCGGTACGACTGACACTTGTCGATGCTATACTTCCACAGCTTCACGTGCAGTGAATCCGGCTCCTCCTCGTCGTTACCGTACTTCGGCGCGGCCAGAAGCGCCCGCCGGAGTTCCGCGTATCCTTCGAAGTCGGTCTTCAATGCGTCGAGCAACTCTGGCATGGTTGCCTTTTTGTCCTCGAACACCACCTTTTTCAGCGCGATCAGCGAGTCACTCGCGTCCTGCAACCCACGATCGACAAAACACCACGCCTCCAACTGCTGGTAGCGACCGCCGCCACGGGTGGCGTCCTTCCCCTTCGCGACGCAGTCCTGCAAGAAAGCGGAGATGAATGGGAAGTAGTTGGAGTCCTCGTAGTACACCTTCTCCATGGCCCGGAAGTTGTTCAAGCAGTAGTCGTAGAAGTGATCAACCTGCTTCCGGTATGCCTCGACCAGTTCGTCCCACGTCTTGAAGTTTCTCGGATCGCCGGTCTCGATGCCGAGCTTGACGCCCGTGTACGGATCCATCCCGTTGTTCAAAGTGATTTCGATCAGTTTGGCGTGGTTGACGAACGACACCACCGCGTTACGTGTCCAGGCGAAGCTCTTCGGGTACGAGGTGTTGATGCAGCCTGCCATCGCCCATTCGCGCGCGTCATCCCACTGGACGCCGCGATCCAACAAGTACTCCGTGCCGAGGCGATCGTTGAACCACGCCGGAATTCCAGCACCGTGATCGCGGTTGCACTCGATCCCTTTCTGGAGGAACTCGGGGGCCATGGCGCGATGATAGCGGATCGAGATGTGCGGCTGATGCGTCTTGACCTGCTTGGCGACCTGCAAGATCAGGCACGACAGCTCGTTGGCGGCGTCTCGCCCGTCGCGGCCCTGCCCGCCGAGGGTGACGTTGATGAAGTAATTCGACTGGGCGATTTCCTGATGGAACCGCTTGCCGAGCAAACCCATGAACATGAACGGCTCCATGGCCGTCCATTTCATGAACATACACCCCATCAGCTCCGCCGCCTCCTGACGGGTGATCCGGCCCTCGTTGATGTCTTTCGCATAGTACGGCCACATGTACTGGTCGAAGCGTCCGACGTACGCGTTGGTGTTGGCCTTCTCGATGTCGTGACCGACCGCGATGAACCAGTACGTCTGTAAGGCTTCCTGGAAGGTTCGGGGAGGATTTGCCGGTGCCCACTCGCACACCTCCGCGATCTTCTCGAGGTCGCGCTTGCGCGCAGAGTTCTGTTCCGTCGCCGCCATCTCGCGGGCGAGTGCCGCGTACCGGTGCGCGTGTGCAATCATCGCTTCGACCACGATGATGACGGATTCGAGCCACTCGATCTTTCCCTTGTCCTTGTCGCTCAAACCCTGGCCGTTTACGCTGGCCTGGATGCGGTCGATGTGATCCTGGGCCTCCTGGACAACCCCATTGAACCCGATGGACAGGACCTTGTCGTAGTCCGCCCCGGGCGTGAAGCACATGGGCGTGTACGGCTGGCACATTCCCATCCGTGCCTCGCCAACCTTCTTCCACATGCCGCCGTCCAACGCGGTGATGATCTCTTCGGCGCGTTTGGCGGCGTACTTGTCCTTCCAGTACTCGCAGGCGGCGAGCAGCCTGGCTTTGTCCTCCGGCTCCAACACCGCCTCGGTCGTTGGCGAAGCCGTCGTCGGCGGCTCGTGCTGGTTCAAGATCCAGGCGAGATTCAGGGGGGCCAACTCGACGTTGGGAAGGGCGCCGCGCAGGAAGCGCGTCGAGCCGCCGACCAGCAGCTCGTCGTCACGGATCGCAATGGTCATATTCAGCAGCACGTTGGCAAACGCCTTCGCTCGCCGCTTCGCCGGATGCTCGCCATCGGTTTGCTTGTACGACTCCAGCATGAGCCAGGCTCGCTCGCCGCACACCGTCGGCCGCGCTTCGAAATACTGCTGCTTGAGCCGCTGGATCCTGGGCGTCAGACCGTTCAACGTGTTGATTTCATCGAGCGGAATCCGCTCCCGGACCACCAGTTCCTCCCCACGGCGGGCTGGCGTCATTTCGGGGAGAATTCTTGGTGCGATCGATTGCGCCACAGCGGTTTCCATCATCTGGCTCCTCTCTCTGCGTTCTCACGACTTCCATGTCGCACGGGTGCGTTTGCGGCTTTCGGCATAGCCCGGATTAAACCAGCTGGCCTGGTAGATGTCCAAGACAATGTTCCCATGGAATCCATACAGATCGCGTATGGGTCAGCGGCGGCGGCGGCTCTCCGCCCGAGTCCCCGCCTGGTCGGCTTCTCGCCCGCCTCCAGACGGTCCGTGCGTGAGGCTTGACGAGCGCACTGGTGTGATTGATAGCATGAGCGCATGAACCCGCGACATATCGAGTTTGTCGTTGCGGTCGCTGACCACCGCAGCTTCACCCGGGCGGCCGAGGCCGTGCACGTTTCGCAGCCATCGCTGTCCCACGCGATTGCTGAAATCGAGGAGACCCTGGGGACACCGCTGTTTCACCGGTTCGGACGCTCGGTCTCGTTGACCTCGGCCGGCAAGGCCTTCGTGGAGTCCGCGCGCCTGGTGCTGCGGGATCTCTCGGTGCTCTACGCTTCCGTCAAGGCGGTGGAGGAGTTGCGGGTGGGGACGCTGGACCTAGCGGCTCCGCAGGCGTCGGCGACGGAATTGCTGGCCCGGCTCGTGGGCGAGTTCCGCGCCCGTCACCCCGGTGTACGAGTGCGTATCCAGACGTCGGAGAACTTGCACGACATCGAGCGCTACGTGCGAACCGGCCGTTGTGAGCTGGCGCTGACGGTGGACACCGTCGAACCCCCGCTGGTGGCCGAGGTGATTGGCCGTGAGGAGCACGTCGTCGTTTTCCCGCCCGGTACGAAATTGAAGCGGCGGCCCCTCAAACACGCCGATCTCGCCGGTCTGCCCATGATCGTTCCGACCGGTGTGTATGAGTACTACGGCGGGCTGGCGCTGAAGATCACATCCCCGGACCAGGCACCCATCGTTGCCGTGGAGACGGAGTCGCGCCAAGCTTTGATCCCGCTCGTGCTGGCGGGTGCCGGTTTCACCTTCCTACCGCGGGCACTGGCCGAGGGCGCCACGCGGCAGGGCGTGGTCATGGCCGAGCTCTCCCCACCCATGCGCCGAGACATCCGGCTCGTCACTCGGCCCGGTCCGCTATCGCCGGCGGCCAAGGTGTTTGCCACTCTGGCGCGCGCCAGCGCCACGCGGCGTGCTTGATGGAGATCCCCATGACGACGTTCTCGACGACGAAGAAAACCACGCGCATACCGGAGACGTATCACGATATCCTGCTGAGCCGCCCCACCGGGCACCTGGCTACCATTCGGCCGGACGGGCAATTGTCGGTGAACCCGGTGGCCGTGATGTGGGACGGCGCGCTGGTCAGGGTCAGCACGCTCAAGTCGCGTCAGAAGTATCGCAATCTCAGCAATGATCCCCGGGTGGCGATTTCCATTCCGCACCGCGACAATCCGCAACACTACGTCGAGATTCGCGGCACGGCAGAGCTGACCGATGATGCCGACCGTTCGTTCGTGAACTCCCTGGCCCGGGCCTACATGGGCGTCGACGAGTATCCGTTCGACCGCCCGGGCGACGAGCGCGTCGTGATCACCATTCACCCCGGGCATGTTTCGGGGCTTCCGCCGGCCGCCGCCCTCCCCAACCGCCCCTGATCCCGAGCACCGCGACGACCAAACCGAGCCCGGCGCGCCTCCGACTGTGCGCCCATGTCGCATGATCGTTCGCGGCCAGACGATCGTTCCTTTTGAAGCAGATTTGAGCGTCGTGATTCTCGAGCTGCGTTATTCCTGGGGTTGTTCGATGGAATCCAAATGGGTGACCCCGTGCCTGGGTTCGATCAGGCGGGGTTCGATGTAAACCGGGCGTTCTGCTGACGAGTTCAGCGAGGGTGGTGAGCCTGCGAAGGGGTTGGCTGGCAATCAGTATGGCTGAATGGCCGCCGCCCTCGCTGATTTCCCGCCCGCAGCGGGACAGAGATGCCTTGGCCGTGAGCCACAGAGGGGTTGGCCCACGCGCACGCGCGCAAAGGCCACCATCGCACACTGCGATTCGCTCCTTAAGCAGAGGGCCAGCTTTTGCGCATGCGGAGTTGGAAGCCACAGGTGCTGTGAATGACGATTGGACACGGCTGGGAACCAACGATCTTCTGGGGCGCGACGGCGCCAGGGACACTTCACGTGGTGCGTCATCATGAGGAGTGTCCTGATCCAGATGGGTGACTGGTGCGGCTCTGAGCCGACACGAACACGAGCGAAGATCCTGGGTGCGTCATGCGTTCCGCACTAAGGCGGTGAGAAGAAAAAAGACGGCAGTTAGAAAATGATGGCGTCGCTATCGACGGGAGAGGTGTTCGCTTGTTGACAAGGGCCTTCCAATGGGTGACCCCGCTGCCGGCTTGGGGCAGGGCGCGTTCTTGCGCTTGGTGGTTCGGGGGCACATGCGCTGTTACGGCGTGCCGCTGAACGGCTGCGCCATCACCGCGTGCCACGCCGGCTGGCGTCAGCACCGCGGACGCTCAGGCATGCAACCCCGATCAGCATAGCGACGAGAGCGAGCAGTGCGCGTGTCGATACCACGGGTGCGGGAACGGGACCTCGGTGCACCATATCGCGGGCGCTGTTGTTGGCCGGGTCAGTATCGCCTTCCGTGGACACGGTCGCGGTGTTGACCATTATGAGCGGGGCGTTCTCATCGACCCTGACAGTGATGGTGATCACCAGAGGAGCAGCCTTGGGCGCCAGCGGCCCAGGGTTGACGCAGCGCACGGTGCGGATGGTCAACACCGTGCAGGTCCATCCGGGCCCACCTGCGGATACCAGCGTCATTCCGAGCGGCACATTATCGGTCACCACGATCGGGCCCGTCGTTGGCGCGTTGCCCACATTGGTCACCGTCAGGGTGAACGTCCCCACCTCACCGGCGCCGAAGGTGCCGGTGTGCGTAATCGTAATCCTCAAGTCGGGCGCCGCCACGGTTGCCGAGGGAGTGGCGGTGGGGCTTGCGGTTACCGTGGGCGTCGGCGTCCCGGTGGGCGACGCGGTCGGCGTAGCCGTCGGCGTTGATGTCGGGGTATTCGTCGGTAGCGGCGTGCTGGTCGGGGTCGGCGTTGCCGTCGCCGTGTTCGTAGGTGTTGGAGTCGGCGTGGCCGTCGGCGTCCGAGTCGGGGTCTCGGTTGGTGTCGTCGTGGGCGTCTCCGTCGGCGTCGCATTGATCACGATGCTGGAGGAGGTGCCGGTCTTCGCGTTCGCGTCCGTGGCGGTGACGGTGATGCTTTCGGCTACCGTGTCCTTGGTGCTGATCGTGAACGTCCCGCTGGACAACGTCTTGGTGTTGTCGCCGAAGGTGCCGTTGCCGTCGCTGTCGAACTGCACGCTCCCGGTGCCGGTCATCGTCACCGCCCTCGAACTGTAGGTCACCGTGTTGTTGTTGACGTCTTTGGCGGTGACCGTGACGGTGAACGGCGTGCCCGCCACCTGCGGCGTCGAGGCGCCGACCACGTAGTGATCGATCGGCCCCGGGATCACGAACACGTTCAATTGCACAGTCTGGTCCGCGTTCTTGACCAGAAGCAGTTGCCACTGGCCCGTGTCACCCGACCCGATCGCCGGGCAGCCTCCGCCGCCATCGTAGCTGGTCGGATCGTTCCAGTTGTTCGTCCCGGTGCTCGGCGGGTATTCGAGGTAGTTGGGATTGGAACCGGGAAGCGTTCCGTTGGCGGCGGAGTCCGGCCGGTCACCGCCGCCCGTGTTGGCGCAGGCGTTGCTCAGGCTGGGTTTGATCCAGGTTACGCTGTAGTCATTAACACTTTGCGGCAATCCTTTCACTTGCACATAGACGGTTGCGCCGGGCGATAACGTCGTCGCTGGGATCGTCAGGGCGCTATCCACGTACGCCTGGGCGGCAGCCACGTGGAAGGCGGCCGTGTGATCTGGTTGCGCGCCGGAAGCGCAGGTGGAGCTGGTGTACTCATGAAGGAGATAGTTCCAGTCATTGGCGTTCGAAAGCGAATCCGCGCTGGTTGTCGTATAACTGTCCGAGAAGCTCGTGGCCCCCGTCATGCAGCTCGATAGCCGTTTCTGGCTACCACTGGCATCTTGCACCTCGAACGTATAGCCCCTGCTCGAGTTGAGCCCAGTAGCCTGGGCGTATACGGTGTCCCCGCGTTCGAAGATGGTGCGCGCGTTGGTGTGGCTCGATTCGAGGTAGGTGTCGATTGCGACGGCGGCGAACGTACTGGCCGGCGCAAGTACGATCGCCAACATAACCCACAAAGGCCGAAGCCAACGCACGCGGACCCCCGGCAACCCTGGTTTCATGGCACCCCAATCGTCTTGCCGAACACTCCAGCGCTCGAATGGTTGAACGCGGGCGAGCGCGCCGTTGTGTCGTACAGGAAGTTGTCGACGACCGCGTTGAGAAACTGGCTGTCCGTGCCGCCATTCCAATTCTCGATCTTGAAGGGCAGCTCCACGTCCGAGGTGTCGGTGAAGCGGACATCGCAGTTCGTGCCGGTCGCGGAGGGGCCACAGGTGGCAGACTTCTGCACGTGGGCGTAGTTGAAGCTGGGGACCAGGTCGCCCCCGGGCGCGGCATTGTCGCTCAACCGGACGATGCAGGTGAATGCCGTCAAGCTCGACGCCGGCGAGTTCTGGCCGCCGCAGGTGATGCTGATACGGTCACCATAGCCGGTCAGAAACGCCTCTGCGGGCGCGGCGCAGAGCAACGCGCAGCCGAGCAGCAGGCTCCAGGCGAGCCAACGGGTATTGTAAATGGCAATCATGCTCCCAGGCTCCTTGCAGCCGGTACCGCGACTGAGTCCCGATGAGTAGGTGTAACCGTATCTGAACGGGACCTCTGTAAGTCCCTGGCGCGTGAACACTTTCCTCCAGGATTGCCCGTCATTCAGCTCGACAGCCGTTTCTGGCTGCCACTGGCATCTCGCAGCTCGAACGTTCTGGATTCGGTAATGTTCCCGCTGGCGAGGGGGGTTCCTGCGGTTGGTCGCACCTGGATCCCCGACCAGGTCAGCCTCGACACTACCGTGCTGGTGTCATCATTCTTGACAGTGACTGTGATGGTAGTTGTGTTTAGTGTGGCAGTTGAATCTACTAAAGAGACAGTACTACCGTTGCCGCTCAACTTCGTAATCGTCACGGTGACGGCAGACCCGGTGTTGAACACGAACCCGGAAGGGGCGTTCAGAATGATCGTGCCGCTGGCGCTGATGTCCCCGGTCGCTCCCTCATCCAGCACCGGGCCGGTCAACCCCGTGTACGTTCCGCCAGCCGTGGCGGCTGAGATGCTGGCACTCGCCAGCGTGCTGACGGTCGCTGTCGCGAAGGCGGACCCAGCCGTAGCCAGACGTAAGCCGAGTATCAACCAGAACCAAATGAGTACCTTTTTCTGACGTGGGCGCTTCATCGTCTTCCCCGGGCTGGCTGCATCCGCGCGCACCAGGGCAACAAGGGCGACCCGCGTCAGATGAGCAAAGGTGCGGGTTGGCCTTGCCGTCGTTGCGCTCACTGCAGCTGTTGGGCTTCGTCCGTGGCATCGGTCGGTCAATGAGTATCCGTGGGCCCCGGGCTACGAGGTCGAACCGTCCCGTCCTCGTCCCGGACCTGTCCCGACATACGCTTGCCGCCGGGCGCGTGGCCTGGGAAAGCAGAAAGCGTGCCAGCGTGGAGCGCTTGCGCTGAACTTCCACCGCCGCGGTTTCGGGCGCGCAGCTTTCCCACCGAAAGGAATCCTCAAGAGAAAAACCGGCTGCTTCGATTCCGATGATCGACATCATCGACGTCGGCGTTGGCGACGCCGAACCGCGCATTCGACGATCGCCTGCGAGTCAACAGTCCACCGTTTACCATGGAGAATCACGGTCGGCTTCACGGCCACGCGTCTGCCGGAGCGAGGAGTGCCCGTGTGACGAAGCCTGGAGATTGCGCTTGGGGACGATGGTACTTTTGGTGCGTTTCGCACCCGGCTGTAGACGCAGATCGACGATCCGTTCCAAAAGTACCATCGTCCCTCACATCCTCACACTGGAAAGGGATGATGGGCAACAAGCCTTATCCGGCCGCGCCGACCGGAGTGGACCTACGCCAGAACCGCGAGGCGCTCCTCGCGCATTACCGGCGGTCTGTGAAGGAAAAAGCGGCGCAGGAACCGAAGACGGTCATGAACTGAGCGCGACGAGGCGGTCGCGCGCGGACGGGGTTTCCCCTCACAAGGCAGGATCCCCGGGCGAGTCCACACGACGTCGCGATGCGTCTGCGCCACCTCATCGAGAATTCGCAGGCACCCCTGTTTGAATGCACCCGCCGCAATGGTTCGTGTGGACATGGACACCGTCTATAGACACTTTCACGACCCGTCGCAAACTTCACCGCAGCACCCGGCCCCGCAGCCAGCGCTGTCGTGTCCGGATGTTGGATTGCCGGCGCCGGTGGTGCCGCACGAGATCGCGGCGGCTCAATCAAGCGAATCCGGCAGGTCGCGGCAGACGCGCATCGACCAACGCGGGGAACGCTTCTCGATGAACACCTCTACACCCTCCCGCGCCTCCGACTGTGCGCGCCCATGCCTGGCACTCTCGGGCGAACGCCGCCGCACAGCCCGATGTGTCGTGAAGGCTGACGTGCGAAAGTCCACAGTCAATGGCTGACCCCGTATCTGGTGATTCACTCGGTCGCGGGGGCGATGTGCAGGCTCCTGATCCGCTCCTTCATGCCGGGAATTGAGGTCGGCGCAAGACTCAGCGAACGGAACCCAATCGCCAACAACTGCGGAATCATTT
>DASVHW010000253.1 GCA_036382395.1 Candidatus Binatia bacterium
GGGCAGCGATGAAGCGTTCGGTCGGTATCGCGTTGGTATTGATCCTGGCAGCACTTCCCGCCGCGGCCGCCTCGCCACGAGGTAAGGCGTCAGCCAAGAAAGCCGGTCCGGCACTGACGGCAGACAGTCAGCCCTGTTACAAGTGCCATTCGCAAAACACGCCGGTCATTGCGCAGCAGTGGGCGCAATCCAAACACGCAACCATCGGGGTCGGCTGCTACGAATGTCATCAGGCCGAAGCGGGCGATGCCGACGCGTTCACCCACTTCGGCCGCACGATCGCCACCATCGTCACTCCGAAGGATTGCGGCACGTGCCATGTGGCGGAGACCGAAGAGTTCACGCAAAGCCATCACGCCCAGGCCGCGCAGTTCATCGGCTCGCTCGACAATGTGCTCGGTGAAATGGCGGAAGGCTCGCTGGCCGCCGCCAACGGCTGCTGGCAGTGCCACGGCTCGACGGTGCGCCTGGTCACCGGCGCCGACGGCACCCCGGTGAAGGATGAAAGCGGCAAGCCGAAGATCGACCCGCTCACCTGGCCAAACACCGGCATCGGACGCGTCAACCTCGACGGCAGCCGCGGTTCCTGCTCGGCCTGCCACTCACGCCACATCTTCAGCCGCGCCGTGGCCCGGTACCCCGACACCTGCGGCAAGTGCCATATGGGGCCGGACCATCCGCAGATCGAAATCTTCAACGAGTCGAAGCACGGCATCGCCTTTCACGCGCGCCAGGCCGACATGCACCTCGACAGCGAGTCATGGATCGTGGGCAAGGATTACAGCGCCGCCCCGACCTGCTCGACCTGCCACATGAGCGCCACCAAATCGCTGGCCGTGACTCACGACGTGGGCGCGCGCATCAGCTGGACGCTGCGGCCGGTGATCTCCAAGAAACTGGAGCGCTGGGAAGAGCGCCGCGCCAACATGCAGGCCGTGTGCGGCAACTGCCACGGGCCGGATTTCGTCAAGGCCTTCTACACGCAGTTCGACAAGACCGTCGAGCTGTACAACGACAAGTTCGCCAAACCGGCACAGCAGATCATGGACGTCTTACGCGCCAAGCAGAAGATCACGCCCGACCCGTTTGACGACAAGATCGAGTGGACCTTCTACCTGCTCTGGCACCACGAAGGGCGGCGCGCCCGCATGGGCGTCTCCATGCAAGGGCCGGATTACACCCAGTGGCACGGCTTCTTCGAGGTCGCCCAGCGCTTCTACTTCGAGCTGATCCCGGAAGCGCAGGCACTGGCCGGCGACGATCCGGACGTCAAGAAGGTCATCGACGACATTCTGAACCAGCCCGAGCATGCCTGGCGCAAGGGCTTGGGTCCGGAGGACCGGCAGAAGATCCTGGACTTTTACAAGCAACGCTACGGCGAGTGAGAAGAGCCGCGGCATTGCCCAACCTCATTTACGCCGTCAAGGAAGCCGCGCGCCGTTACGAGCTGGAGGCAGGGTTGAGTTTCCCCTTGGACCCGAAGCGTCCCGAGTGGTACCAGAAGTTTCCCATGGGGTGAGGTTCTCCCCTTCCCTTGCCAATGTCCACGACGTGTTTCGTCACCGGCGCCGGCGGTTTTGTCGGGCGGGCCTTGGTCAACAGCCTCTTGGCACAGGGGAACCACGTCCGCGCCTTGGACGTGCGATTTTCCGGCGATTGGCCTGACGACGCCACCCGACTGCGGGGCGACATCCGTGACCGCTCGCTCCTGGAGCAGGGCTGTCGCGATGCCGAGTTCGTGTTCCATTGCGCCGCGCTGCTGCCGCAACGGCAGGCCGCCGCGGCGGTGATGCGGCTGACGAACGTCGAAGGCGCTGGACATCTCTTCAACGCGGCCCTTCGTGCCCGTGTTTCGCGTGTGGTGATGCTCTCGAGCACGGAGGTGTACGGCGTACCTGCCACGGTGCCGTGCCCGGAAGACGCGCCGCAACGTCCGCTGGGTGAGTACGGCCGCAACAAGGTCGAAGCCGAACAGCTCGCCAGAGACGCGAACGATCGTGGGTTACAGGTCGTGATCCTGCGCCCAACCACCGTGGTGGGCCCGACAATGACCGATCGCGTGCTGCTCACAACGCTGACGGCCTTGCACAAAGGGTGGCCCATCGTTGTGCCCGGCGGGCATGGGCGTTTTCAGATGGTGGCGCTCAGCGACCTGGTGGAGGCGTGCCTGGCCGCGAGCCGCGCGACCGGCGTTGCCGGTGAGGCATTCAACATCGGCGCCGATGCCGTTCCGTCGCAGCAGCAGGTGTTCCGCGAGCTCCGCACCCGCGTGAGCTCGTGGTCGCCGGTCATCCCCGTACCCAGATCGCTGCTGCGTGGGCTTTCCCGTCTCTTGCTGGCGCTCGGGCGGTCACCCCTCGAGCCGGAGCATATTCCAATCGCGCTGACCGATTACGTGTTCGACATTCGCAAAGCATGGGACCGGCTCGGCTGGCGTCCCGCCAAGGGCAACGTGGACGCGCTGGCGGACGCGTACCGGTGGCTGGCTGGCGGAGTCAGGCGGCGCGCCAAATAGGATCGTCCGACATCCACTCCCGCCGCCCGGACCCTCTCCCGGAGGGCGAGGAAGCCCACCTTACTCGCCGATGATCTTGATCAGCACGCGCTTGCTGCGGTTGCCGTCGAATTCGCCATAGAAGATCTGCTCCCACGGCCCGAAGTCGAGCGCGCCGTCGGTCACCGCCACCACCACCTCGCGTCCCATCACCTGGCGCTTGTGGTGCGCATCACCGTTGTCCTCGCCGGTGCGGTTGTGATGGTAGCGTTTCGGACTGGAATCGTACGGCGCCAGTTGCTCCAGCCAGCGAGCGAAGTCGTCATGCAGGCCTGGCTCGTCGTCGTTGATGAAGACGCTCGAGGTGATGTGCATGGAGTTCACCAGACACAGGCCTTCCTGAATGCCGCTCTCCACCAGCGCCTCCTGTACCCGCGGCGTGATGTTAATGAAGGCCATTCGCTTCTTCACATGGAGCGGAAGGACTTTCCTGAAGCTACGCATGCGGCAATAGTGGCGCGCTGGGAATCGACATGCAACCCGTGGACTTCGGCGCCCGCAAAACGCGTTGCAGTTGCGCTCAGGGCGATGATGAGCTTGGTGAACCGCTAAGCGTGCCACTCCGGAGCCCCTTCCACCTGCCGATTCCGCGCCGAAGAGGGTTTGAAGAGGGGTCTTTCGCTACCTTCGGAACCGTGACATTCTGAGTACTTACTCACGAAGGGAGGAGGAACATCTAATGACCTACGAAGCGAAGACACGGTTGAAACCCGCCGGGCTTGCCGGCATCTCCGAGGAACAAATCGCGCAACACTGGCGTCTCTACGAGGGCTACGTCACTCAGGTCAACGCGCTCCGCAAGGAGCTCGAAACACTCGCCAAAGATGGGAAAGGCGCGACACCGGCGTGCGCCGACCGCCGCCGCCGTCTCGGTTTCGAGTATAATGGCATGGTCTTGCACGAGTACTACTTCGGGAATCTCAAGGCCAAGGTTTCCGAACCCGGCGCCACCGGCGCGCTCAAGAAGGCCCTCACGGACCAATTCGGCACCTTCGATGCCTTCAAAGACGATTTCGTCAACACCGGTGCCAGCCGCTCCATCGGCTGGGCGATCCTGTACCTGGATCCTGCCACCGGGATCTTGAACAATCATTTCGTGCAGCTGCACGAAGAGGGCAACATCGCGGGCTTCGTACCCATCCTCGTCATGGACGTGTGGGAACACGCTTACATGGTCGACTACGGCGCCGGGGGCCGGGCGCAGTACATCAAGGCGTTTTTCAGCAACGTGAACTGGCCTGTCGTGGAAAAGCGATTCGTCGAAGCAACGGAAAAGAAGATCCCCGCACGATTCTGAAGTGCCGCTACCGGCGCGACCGGTCAGCCGGTCGCGCCGTGCTTCAATGACTACTCAAGACTCCGGACCAGTCAGCCGCCCCCTCATTTCGCGTACTGGATGTTGGCCGAGACCAAGGTGTTGGTGACCGCCTGGTTGATGGCGCCAAAGGCGCTGGCCAGTCCGTGACAGCGGCCGTTGCCCTGGCGGAGCCAGAGTTGTATCAATCGCCTCACCATGTTCGAACTCGACGAAACGCAGCGGATGCTGGAAAGCGCGATCCGGATGTGGTGCGAGGAGAATCTTGCGCCTGCAGTGCCGGCCTTGGAAGCGGGGGAGATGCTTCCTTATGAACTGATCCGACGCTTGGCGCGCGACCTCGCGATTTCCACGCCCCTGGTCATGATGGCAGAGCGGCGCAGTGCGAAGTTGCGCCGCGGCACAAGCGCAGGCAGCGGTGCCGCTGACGCCCAGGACAGCGCCGGCAGCGGCTTCGGTGGCGATCCGATGCTCACCAGCGTTCTCCTGAAGGAGATCTCTCGCATTTCACCGGGATTTGGCATGGCGTTCATCGCCACCCTCGGCTGCGCCATGACCATCCTCTCACGCGGCTCGGCGGAGCTGATCGAGCACTATGCTCTGCCCCTCTTCCGCTTCGAGAAGTTCGGCGCCTGGGGGCTCACCGAGCCGGGCGCCGGCAGCGACGCCTTCGGCGGCATGCGGACCACCGCAGTACCCGACGGTGATGATTTCGTCCTGAACGGCCAGAAAACATTCATCAGCAACGCACCATTCGCCGACGTGTTCGCCATTTACGCGCGCATCGACACCGGAGAAACGCCGAGACCAATACGGCCGATCGTGGTTGCCCGAGGAACAGCGGGGCTCGAGACCGGCAAGCCGATGCGCAAGATGGGCATGCATGATTCGCCGACCGGGGAAATCTTCCTGAACGATTGCCGCGTACCGCGGCGGAATCTGATCGGCGAGATCGGGACACACCCCGGCGCACGCGGCGGTGCGGCATTGGAGACGCTGAATCTCGAGCGCACGGTGATGCCCGCCATGTGTCTCGGCATCATCGAACGCTGTGTGGAAGAATCGGTGCGGTACGCCAAGACACGCGAGCAGTTCGGGCGCCCCATCGGGGAATTCCAGGCGATTGCCTTCAAGCTGGCGCGCATGGAGCTGGCACTCGAGAACGCCCGCAACCTGGTGTTCAAGCTCGCCTGGGCCCAGGGCAGCGGCAAGCTGGATGCGCGGCTGGCGTCGGTGGCGAAGCTCTACTGCGCCGAAGAAGCGGTGCGTGTCTCCCTCGATGCGATCCAGATCCACGGCGGCGCCGGCTACACGGCCGAGCTGCCGCTGGAGAAGCTCATGCGCGACGCCAAGATGTTCGAAATTGGCGGCGGCACCAACGAGATGCAGCTGCAGACCATCGCGCGGGCGCTGCTGGCGTGATTGCTCATACACCCCTCGGACGCCCTTCAAGCGGCGACCCTCCCCGGCGACGAGGGACAATGCGCTTCAGCGGCACACGGCACGGCAACCGCGAACCACCGTACTTGGATTTCAGTCGTACTGCTTGATGACGTTGCTGGCGATCACCAACCGCTGGATCTCGCTCGTCCCCTCGTAGATCTCGGTGATACGAGCATCACGGTAATGGCGCTCCGCCGGAAATTCGCTCACGTAGCCGTTGCCGCCCAAGATCTGAATGGCTTGGTGGGTCACAAACGTTGCCGTTTCAGAGGCAGCCAACTTGGCCATCGCCGCCTCGGTGGTGAACCGTGTTCCCTGATCCTTCAATTGCGCCGCGCGCCAGGTCAGCAGACGCGCCGAATCGATGCGCAACGCCATATCGGCGATCTTGAACTGAATCGCCTGCAGGTTCGCGATCGGCGCGCCGAAGGCTTGGCGCTGTTTGGCATACGCCACCGCCTCCTCCAACGCCGCCTGCGCAATGCCGACCGCCTGCGCCGCGATTCCGATACGTCCGCCGTCGAGGGTGGTCATGGCGATCTTGAAGCCCTCGCCCTCTTGCCCGAGAAGGTTCTCCCGCGGGATGCGGCAATCTTCGAAAATCAAGTTGCACGTGGACGACGCCCGGATGCCGAGCTTCTCTTCCTTCTTTCCCAGCGACAGTCCTTCGGTCGGCATGGGCACCAGGAAGGCGCTGATACCCTTGTGCTTCTTGGCGCGGTCGGTGGTGGCAAACACAACGGCCGCACTGGCCTCGTAGCCATTGGTGATCCACGCCTTGGTGCCGTTGAGCACCCAGTAGTCGCCCTGGCGCTGGGCCGTGGTCTTGGCAGCGCCAGCGTCGGAACCGTTGCCCGGCTCGCTCAAAGCGAAACAGCCGAGCTGTTGGCCGGCGGCGAAAGGCCTGAGGAACGTCTTCTTTTGCACCGGCGTGGCGAACTTCAACACCGGATCGCAGTAGAGCGAATTGTTCGCACTCATGATCACGCCGGTGGAGGCGCAGCCGCGGCTGATCTCTTCCATGGCGATGGCGTACGCCAGGCAATCAAGGCCCGCCCCGCCCTCCTCCTCGGGGATCGCCACCCCCATCAGTCCCAGCTCCGCCAGGTGCTCGACCTGCTCCGCCGGATAACGGTGCTCGCGATCCAGCGCGGCAGCGATCGGTACCAACTCCCTGTCGGAGAATTCGCGGCAGGTCTTGCGCAGCATCTCATGCGTCTCAGACAGCGCAAACATAACGTGTCATCCTCTCTTTCGGTCTCAGCAAGCCAACGGATCACCGGTTTACAAACGGCACTCAGACTTTCAGCATCTGTCCAGAGCCGTCATACTTGTAGAAGCCACGCCCCGTCTTCCGTCCAAGGTAGCCGGCGTCGACATACTTCCTCAGCAACGGGCAGGGCCGGTACTTGTCGTCGCCGAGCACGTCCTGCATCACCTCCATGATGGCCAAGCAGGTATCGAGTCCGATGAGGTCGGCGAGCTCGAGCGGCCCCATCGGCTGATTGGTGCCGAGCTTCATGGCGGTATCGACATCCTCCACACTGCCCACGCCTTCATAGACAACGTACACCGCCTCGTTGATCATCGGCAACAAGACGCGGTTGACGACGAAGCCCGGCGAGTCCTCGGCCACCATGGTGGCCTTGCCCATGCGCTCCGCCAGCGACTTGACGCATTCGTAGGTCTCCGGCGCGGTGGCCAGGCCGCGAACGATCTCGACGAGACGCATCACGGGGGGCGGGTTCATGAAGTGCATGCCGATGACTTTGTCGGGCCGGCCGCTGGCGCTCCCCAGTCGGGTGATCGAAATCGAGGAGGTGTTCGACGCCAGAATCACTTCCGGACTGCTGGTGGCGTGTAGGCGCTTGAACAGCTCGATCTTCAACCGCTCATTCTCCGTGGCTGCCTCGAGAATGAAGTCGGCATCCGCCAACGCCTCGAAGCTGGGCGTCGCATGGATGTGGGACAGGATCTTGTCGCCTTCCTCGCGCGTGAGTTTCCCGCGCGCAACGACACGGTCCATGGCACTGGCCAGGCCCGACAGGCCGCGGGCAATTGCCGCCTCTGAAATGTCGTGCAGCAAGACGTCAAATCCCGCCTGCGCGGCCACCTGGGCGATGCCGCTTCCCATCTGCCCTGCCCCGACGATTCCGATCGTGTGAACGTTCATGCCTCCTCCGCAGTCTCGAAGGTTCGTATCCAACTTCACGCCCCGGATGGCAAGCCCAAGCCTCGCATGGCGATGATGTTGCGCAGAATGTTCGAGGTGCCGCCCTGGATGGTGTACGCCGGCGCAAAGAGCAGCCCGCGCCCCACCCGTCCACCGAGGAGAGCGCCCGGTGACCCCGGCAGCAACTGACTATGCGGTCCGACCAGCTCACCCGCCAACGCCGCGATGTGCTGTTCGACATCGGTGCAGTACGTCTTCGCCAGCGCCGCTGCGGTGCTGGGCACCGTCCCGCTGCTCAACAGCCACGCCACCCGATAGACGTGCCAGCGGCCGATCTCGACCTCGATCCGCACCCGCGCCAAGCGGTCACGCCAGACCGGGTCGTTGGTGAACCCTTGTGCGCGTGCATAGGCGGTGACGTCGCGCAGGAGCAGCCAGTTGCTCAACAGCCGCTCGATGCCGCTACGCTCATAGTCGAGCTGTGAGGCGATCTGGTACCAGCCGCGGTTCTTCTCGCCGATCAGATAGCGGCGAGGGAGGCGTACGTTCTCGAAAAAGAGTTCGTTGAAGTGGTGCTCGCCGGCCATGTCCACGATCGGCCGCACGGTGATCCCCGGCGTGCGCATGTCGACGAGGAACTCGCTGATGCCCTTGTGCTTCGGCGCCTGCGGATCGGTGCGCGCCACCAGGTAGCAATAGTCGGCCTGGTGCGCGAAGCTGGTCCAGATCTTGTGCCCGTCGATGACGTAAGACTCACCGTCCTCGACCGCGCGCGTGCGCAGCGCGGCCAGGTCCGAGCCGGCGTTGGGCTCGCTCATGCCCAGGCAGAAAACGAGTTCGCCCCGCGTGATGCGCGGCAGGAACTCCTGACGCTGCTCCTCGGTACCGTAGGCCAACAGCGCCGGCCCGATCTGCCGATCGCCCGCCCAGTGCGCGGCCACCGGCGCACCGGCGCGCAGCAACTCCTCGGTCACGACCAGCCGTTCGAGATACGAACCCTCCTGCCCGCCATAGCGTTTGGGCCACGTGTACCCGACCCAGCCACGGGCGCCGAGCGCCGCCGAGAACTCCTTGGAGAAACCCACCATCCACGTGTCGTCGAACTCGCGCCCGGCATCCGCCGGCAGTGTCTGGCGCAAGAACTCGCGCACCGCCGCGCGTAAGCTGCGTTGCTTGTCCGTTAGTGCGAATTCCATGCGAGCATCCCTTGCGTGCCGTGGGGGTTGAGTTCGGACATGCAGCCGACGAGTTGCTTATCAAGACCGGCGACTATGGGAAAGCCCGGCGACGCCCCACAGCAAGTCGCGCAGCCCGGAGACGCGCTCGACGCGACGGGCGATGGCTTGCTCTATCACTTCCTTCGTAGCGTGGATGGTCACTCTGTGGCGGGCGCGGGTGACGGCGGTGTAGAGGAGTTCGCGCGACAACACCGGCGAGAGGCGCGGCGGCAGTATCACTGCCACCTGGTCGAACTCCGATCCCTGGCTCTTATGGATGCTCATGGCGTAGACGGTTTCGTGCGGCGGCAGCCGTGAGGGGGAGAGAAAGCGCGGCTCGCCGTCGGCACCGAGGAAGAACGCCGCCCTTTGAGACGAGGCAGCGGCGGGATCGCCGGTGATCAAACCGACGTCGCCGTTGAACAGCTTGAGCTGGTAGTCGTTGCGCGTGACGATGATCGGGCGGCCGCTGTAGTATTGCCCTTCCGGACGGATCAGACCGGCGCCCGCGAGGGCCTCCTCGATTTGCTGGTTCACCACCTCGACACCACCCGGGCCGCGGCGGTGAGCACAGAGCACACGGAAACGCTCCAGTGCTTGCAGCTGCTCTGCCGCCGTCTGCTGGCTGAGGAAGGGCTGGAACCCCTGTAGCACGGCCTGGCGCAATGCGTCACTCAAGCCCGCATCTTCCGCCGGCTCGACCAGCGCGACGTCCGCGTAGTCACCCGATTCGAGAACGGCAAGCGCCTCCGCGCTGTCTCCCGCGTTGATGGCGCGCGCCAGTGCGCCGATGCCGCTCTCTGGACCGTAGCGATAGCTGTGCGTCAGCTGCACGATGCAATCCCAGATCCCGGTGGCGCGCGGTGCGTCCGCATGGAGTGGGAGACGATCGCCGGTGAGCCGGCCGATATCCTCCACCAACGCACGCGAATACGTGCGCGGCACGCCGGTGTTGCAGATGTCGCCGAGCACCGCGCCGGCCTCGACCGATGCCAGCTGGTCCTGGTCACCAAGCAGGATCAG
>DASVHW010000254.1 GCA_036382395.1 Candidatus Binatia bacterium
TGCTGGCTGGTGTTGCGCGGCGTGAAGACCCTGTCGGTTCGTATGCGCCAGCACGACGAGAACGGCCGCACCATCGCCGACTACCTCGATGGACACAAGAAAATCAAGAAAGTCTTCTATCCGGGACTGCTGGATCACCCGCAACACGAGCTCGCGCGGCGCCAGATGTCGGGCTTCGGCTCGATGATTACCTTCGAGACCGGCTCGCTCGGCAACGCCAAGCGCATGTTGAAACGGGCCAAGGGGACACTCTCGCTGGGCGAATCGCTGGGCGGCGTGGAGACGCTGATCTCTCATCCCGCCACCATGACGCACGCCGCGCTGGGCGAAAAAGGACGCCGCGCCATCGGCCTCACCGACGGCATGGTCCGCATCTCGGTCGGCATCGAGGACGTGGAGGACATCATCTCCGACCTGGAGTACGCGCTGGCCGGGATTTAGTTGTACGTATAAATATGTATTGACAGAGGTGTACGTACAGACGAGAATAGGGCTGTCCCGAGCGAATCATGCGCTTTGAGTGGGACGAAGAGAAAAACCGGCGCAACAAGCTGAAGCACGGCATTTCGTTCCAGACCGCTGCCGTCGTATTCGACGATCCTTTCCGCAAGACCGAGGACGACATTGTTGTAAACGGTGAGCAGCGGTTGCGAACGATTGGGATGTTGAAAAGCCTAACGATCGCTCTTGTGATTCACCTGACGGAGGACGAGGATGGGGAAGAGATCATCAGAATCATCTCGGCCCGCAAAGCTGCGCCGCATGAGCGAAGAGGATATCCGGCGGTATAGCGAAACCGAAGAGTTTCGTAAAGAGGTCGAGGCTCTGGCTGCAATGCCCGACGATCAGATCGACTTTTCTGACATCCCCGAATTGACCGAGGCTGATTTCCGTCGGATGGTCCCCACCCGTATGCTGATGTACCGTCCCCTGAAAAAGCCTGTCACGATGAGACTCGATGTTGACGTACTTGAATGGCTCAAGAGCACTGGACCAGGATATCAATCGCTGGCGAACCGCCTGCTTCGTTACCAGATGTGTTTGGCGCTGACCCATCGCAAGCGCCATGAGAATAGACCGCGAAAATCTGTCGCAACCAACGGCAGCGGCGTGAAGAAATCTGCAAACGGCAAGTCCCGCCGCCGCGCCTGATCACCGCAGAAACGGATTCGTTTTCCGCTCCTCGCCAATCGTGGTTAACTTACCGTGTCCCGGCACGACGATCGTCTCGTCCGGCAGCGCCAGCACCTTGGTGTGCAGCGATTGCAGGATCTTTTCCATCGAGCCGCCCGGCAGGTCGGTCCGCCCAATGCTTCCGGCGAACAGTGTGTCGCCCGCAAGCAGTTTCTGCTGGGCAGGGAAGTAGAGGCAGACGCTTCCTTCAGTGTGTCCGGGAGTATGCATCACCGTTGCTTCAATGGCCCCGACTTTCAGCCGGTCGGCGTCGCCCACACTCTGGTCAATCGCGACCTTTCCCGGCGATCGCATGCCCACCCACGCCGCCTGCACGTCGAGCATCTTGAGCAGCATGTCGTCGTTCTGGTTGAGCAGGATGGGCGCACCGGTGCGCTGCTTCAGCTTCATCGCTCCGCCAACGTGGTCGATGTGCGCGTGCGTCACCACGATCTGTTTCACCGTCAGGCCGTGGCGCTCGACGATGGCCATGATCTGGTCGATGTTGTCGCCGGGATCGATCACCATCGCCTCGCGCGACTTCTCATCGCCGACGACGGAGCAATTGCACTGCAGCGGCCCAACCGGGAATATTTCGTGGATCATCGGAAAGAAGCTCTCCGCTTTCAGCTTGCAGCTTAAAGCACCCGAAGGTTTTGCTAAACAGCAAAGGCTCCCGATTGGGAACCTTACTGGAAGATTGAAAGCTGATCGCTACCGCTTCGGCGGTGTCGGTGAAGTGGGGTCGGAGGACGGCAGGTTGACCGGGGCCTTCTCCGGCGCCGGCTGTGATTTCTGTGTTGGGGCGCCCTGCAATACCGACGACGAGCTCGGCCGGCGCGCGGCAAAAACCGACAGCGTGATGGACGTCAGCATGAACATGATGGCCGCCCATGTCGTCGCCTTGCTCAACACGGTGGCCGCACCGCGCGGGCCGAAAGCAGTCTGGCTGCCCATGCCACCAAAAGCGGCCGCGATATCGCCGCTCTTGCCGTGCTGCAGCAGGACCACGATGATGAGAAAGAAACAAACGATAATGTGAATAGTCGTAATCAGATAGATCATTCTCTGCGATTCCTGACCGAACTCAAAGATGGTGCGGAAGGGGGGATTTGAACCCCCACGCCTTTCGGCGCCACCCCCTCAAGATGGTGTGTCTGCCAGTTCCACCACTTCCGCACTGCGCCTGATCAGGCCCATCGCGCACGACGAGCACACCGGGCCGGAGGGGTAGAGAGCGGCCCGATTCATTCTGAGGCCCTACGATTATAACAAATTGCATGCATCCCGAATGGGTGGACGCGAGCCTTGTCTGACGCATGCAGGGCGGAATTGAACGGCCAAACAGCTCGACGAGACGCCCTATCGCTTATACCCAATCTGGCGAAGGAACCCGTGCCGCGCCTCGACCTCCTGCGGTCCCTCGACGCCCTGGGGCGAACTTCCGTCGATGACGCCCACGATCCCGCGGCCCTGCTCGGACTTCGCCACGATCACCTGCACCGGGTTGGAGGTCGCGCAGAAAATGCAGCAAACCTCGGGCACGTTCTGGATGGCATTTGTCAGGTTGATGGGGAATGCCTGCCGTACCACGACATAGAACGTGTGTCCCGCACCCACCGCCTGCGCCATACGGACCGCCGTCTGTTTCAACTCTTCGTCGTTGCCTTCGGCGCGGATGAGGCAGGGGCCGGAGGCTTCGTTAAAGGCGACGCCGAATTTCGCCTGCGGGACTGAATTGACCACAGCTTCGTAAATGTCTTCAACGCTCTTGATAAAGTGGGTCTGTCCGACCACGATATTCGCGTCGCTCGGGAACTCCAGCCGCACGCTTTCAAACTCGAGCATAGTCCCTGCTTTTCCGTAACGCCGGCGTCCGATGGGCCGACGCTGCCGTCTTACTGCACCTTTACGTTGACCTGGTACTTCCCATCCAGCGCCACCTGCACCGTTTCCCCCGACCCAAGATATTGCTTCAGTACTACCGGCTTCGACCACTCCAGTTCCCAGCCGTTCTCGATGGCGAGCAGCGTGTACCTGCCGGGAGTCACG
>DASVHW010000255.1 GCA_036382395.1 Candidatus Binatia bacterium
CTAAGCATCCAGGCCGGCTTGCGCCGTGGCTCACCTGTGATCGATCCGTTCCACGTAAAGGTATTGCACGTGGCCGGCATCGTTGACGAAGAGGTTGAGCGCGAAGCTGATGGCGCTCAGCAGTAAGGCGCCGATCACCGCAGACCAGAAGCCGGTCACGCTGAACCCGCGTACCACTTCGCTGGTGAGCTTGAGCATGGCGCCGTTGATGACCAACGTGAATAAGCCCAGCGTGACCAGATTGATGGGGAACGTGATGAGCAGCACCAAGGGCCGCAAAACGGCGTTGAAGATGCCCAACACCACCGCCGCGAAGAAGAGTGACCCGATGCCCTCGATCGCGATGCCCTTGACGATGAAACTGGTGAGCCACAGAGCCAAGGCCGTCGTCACCCAGCGAATGATCAGACCGCGCACAGCTATTTACCCCCCAGACAAGGTACTATGCGGCCTTGGATGCTTCAAGACGAGGCACGGGGCCTTGGACTTTCGGCCTTGGACTCCATTAGGATAGCCGTATGAATCACCGCCTGAGAGTCCAGTCAGGCAACCTGCTGACGGGTCTCCGCGTGGTCCTGACGCCGGCATTCGTGGCTGCGGTCTGGTTTGCCGACACGGTCTCGGTTCTCCGCTTGGCCAGTGGCCTCCTGTTTCTGGTCATTGCGGCGACCGACGTGTGGGACGGACGCTTGGCGCGACGCTACGGACACGTGAGTAATACCGGCCGCACCTTCGATCACCTGGCCGACATCGGATTCATCCTCTGTGCGCTGTCCACCTACGCGTTCCGGTCGCAGGTCCCCTGGTGGGTGCCGGCGGCGGTCGGCGTTTCATTTGCCTTCTATGTGTTCGACTCGCGGGTACGCGGCAGCGCCGGCGCGCCGACTTTGATCGGGAGCCGCATCGGACACGTTGCCGGCATTTGCAACTATTCGCTCGTCGGCGTCTTGGTGTTCAACAACACCGCCGCCATTCACCTGCTGCCACCAGAGATCCTCGGCAGGCTGTTTTGGCTGGTACCGCTCTATTCCGCAGCGGCGGTGTTTTCACGCGCAGTCGCACGCGGCCCGCGTCAATTCCACTCAGAGCCCGAACGTTTCGCGGCGCTCAGCCGTGAGAAGCGGTAGACGCCGTCTCGTGGTGTTAGGCGGTAGTGGCCGCGTTGTGCGGCCGCATCTGTCATTCGGCCTCGCGGCGCACCACAAACACCGGGCAGGACGCATGGCGCACGGTCCTCTCGGCCACGCTGCCGATGACGAGATGGGCGACTCCGCCGCGGCCATGGGTGGACATGACGATGAGGTCGGCCTCGATCTGCTTCGCCGCCTCAATCAGTTTTTCGTGCGGGTTCCCCTGTAGAACGAGGTACTGGCGGGGACAGTCGGCCGGCAACAGCCGCTGTCCCGTGCTTTCCAGCAGCGCGCGCGCCTTCTTTTCCGAATGGGAAACGAGATCCCAGCTGGGGACCTCCTGCGGCTCCCACATCGGATCGGCAGGATTGGCGATGACGTGGACGAGGTGCACGGTGCCGCCGGACATGCGGGCGAACCACACGGCATATTCGACCGCCCGGTCACCATGTTTCGAGAAATCCACCGGTAGCATGATGCGTCTGAATCCCTCAACCACGTGAACCTCCTCGGTTGGAGCCATCTTCGCACTCCCAGTACCATCATTTGGTTCAGACGACAAAGCCCCGGCCGTCAGCCTTGTACGCGCCTTCGATCTGGTAGGCGGAAGTGGCGGTGCCCCAGAGAGATCCGTTTGTGTGGATTCTCGTCCAACTTCGCGTCAGAATCAGGGCGATGCCCCAGCCCGTCGCGTTCGTCATCATGGCGCGCTATCCGAATGTCGGCATGGTGAAGACACGCCTGGGGCGATCCATCGGTGCCGAGCGGGCATGTTTGGTCTACCAGGCTTTCCTGCGCGATCTCGAGGACCGCTTCGGGCGCAAGAGCCGCGCACTGATCTGGGCCTTCCATCCGCCCGAGAGCAACTTTCCCTCCCTCGTCGCCGCTGGCACTCGTTGTGTGCCGCAGGCGGGGCAGGATCTGGGCGAGCGCATGCACGGTTGCTTTCGTCTGCTGCAGGCAGAAGGCTTCGACAAAGTCATCCTCATTGGCGCCGACGTGCCCCACGTGCAGGAACAGTGGCTGGACGAGGCGGAAGCGGCTCTCGACGGTTCCGATGTCGTCCTGGGGCCGACCGATGACGGCGGGTATTATCTGATCGCCATGCGGGAGCCGCATGACGTTTTCACCGGCGTCGAGATGAGCACGCCGCGTGTGTTGGCGGAGACGCTCGCCAAAGCCGCGGCCGCCCGCTTGCGCGTCCACCTCGTTCCGCCGACGTTCGATGTCGATGATGCCGGTGACCTGGCCCGGCTGCGAGAGTTGCTGGCAACCGGCGGCTGCGAGCCGCGGTTACCGCACACCGCCAGGCTATTGAAAAGCTGGGACGGAAAGAAAGGGTGACTCAGGAGACGCCACCGGATCGAATCGATTCAGGGGGAGAACGTCGCCCCCCGAAGCTCTTGTCGTGGCAGTGGTCTTCCGGGGATACTACATGGTGGGGAGAGGAGATCAGGTACTATGGGCGAAGAAGGGTTAGAGGTACCGGAGGGAATTCATGCTACCGGCCGGCTCGAACAGTCGGTGGCGATCTTCACAGCTATCCTGGCGGCATTCGGCGCCGTGGTCGGCTTCCAGGGCAGTCATCAGTTGAATGAAGTGCTGCTGAAGAAGAACGAAGCGGTGCTGCGCAAGGCCGAAGCGTCGAACGAATGGAACCACTACCAGTCGGTGAGTACCAAGACGCACGTCATGGAGCTGGCCCAACAACTGGTTCCGCCGGAACGGGCGGGACAGTTTGACGAGAAGATTCAGAAGTACACCAAGCAGAAGGACGAGCTGATGGCGCAGGCGCGCACCTTCGACGAGGCCTCACAACGCGCCGACGCCGAGTCGGAGCACCTGGGCCGATCGCACGGGCGCTTTGCGCTCGCCATGATCTTTTTGCAGATCGCGATTTCGCTCGCCTCCGTCACCGCGCTGACGCAACGGCGGTGGCTGTTCCTGGTGGCGTTGGTCAGTGCGGCGGGCGGTGTCGCTCTGTGGTTGTCAGCGATCGTGATGGCGGGCTGAGTGGTGGGTCACCTCTACGATTGGTTCGGACTGAACGTCGCGCTGTTCCATCTGATCAACGGCCTGCACGCGCCGTGGTGGGACCGCTTGATGCTGGCCATGACCTGGCTCGGCAACTACGAACTCTACCCCTATTACTTGGCCGTCGTACTGCTTCTCGCGCAGGCGGCGCCCCGATTGCTGCCGCGGCGCAACGTCGCGGTGTTTGCCGTCGGCTACGCGTTTACGGCCATCGTCGTCTCGACGCTGAAGCCGCTGCTCGCCTTTCCCCGGCCCTTGCAGGCGCTCGGGAGAACCGCCGTAGTTGTCCTTGGTGAACCGGCGCTTCACGAGTCCTTCCCTTCGGGACACGCGACCTTCGTCGCGCTGCTGGCGACATCGCTGTCGGCGCGATCTCGCCCGTGGAGATGGGTTCTCTGGCTGCTTGCCGCGCTCGTATGCATCTCGCGCGTCGCGGTGGGCGCGCATTTTCCGGCAGACGTCGTGGGCGGCGCCCTCATCGGCATGGGAGCGGCAGGCCTCGCCATGCTGCTGGTGCGCGCGCTGACGGCGCGCAACTGAAAGCCGAACCGTTCTTGACGAACGTCGTGAGCGGCACACACTTGGGACTACTGAAGAAGGGAGACCGGCGCATGGCGGTGGACATCCAGACAGTGGCGTTCATTGGGTTGGGCAAGATGGGAGCCGGGATGGCTCGCAACATCCTGAAAGCCGGCTTCCCTCTCGTCGTCTACAACCGCACGCAATCCAAGATGCTCCCCTTCGTCGCGGCTGGCGCCAAGGACGCGACCTCGCCCAAGGAAGCGGCCGGCGGAGCCGACGTGGTGGTGACGAGCCTCATGGATGACCAGTCGGTGTTGGATGTCGTCACGGGAGACGACGGGGTGTTGGCCGGACTGAAGCCCGGCAGCATCCACATCGGCACGACGACGGTCTCGCCGAGACTGGCCACGCAACTGGCCACGCTCCACGCCGAGCACGGCAGCCACTATGTGGCCGCTCCGGTGGTGGGAAGGCCCGACGCGGCCGACGCCGGGCAGCTCGTGACCATCGTGGCAGGCGATCCTGAGGTCATCGAGCGCTGCAGCCGTCTGTTGCAGGCTTACACGGCGGCGATCACCAATGTCGGAGCGGACCACCGGGTCGCCAACAGCCTGAAGCTGGCTATCAACTACGTGCTGGCGTCGATGATCGAGCTCATGGGCCAGGTCTACGCATTTGGCGAGCGCAGCGGCATCGATCTCAGTATCCTGAACGGGTTGTTTCAGTCGATGTTTGCCCATCCCGGCCTGCAGGCGTACGCCACCAGAGTCCGCACCCGGGATTTCGACGACGCCGGTTTCGACCTCGTGTCCGGACTCAAAGACGTGCGGCTCATCTTGGATGCAGCCGTGGACACCCGTGTCGCTCTTCCCTATGCCAGTATCATCCAGGACAAACTCCTCAGCGCCCTCGCGCACGGCATGGCGCACCGGGATTGGAGTGCGACCTACGATATTACGCGGATGAACGCGGGCTTGGAGTGAGCGATTGTAGTACTAAGGCGTGCCGTCGCGGATGGCGAGCAGGCCGCGAACGGTGCCGACATAGGCGGCGCCGTCGGGGTCGAGCGTGATCGGGGCCCAGTTGTTATCGTACGCGAACCCGGTGCCGGTGAGGATCTTGTACACGGTCGCACCGGTGCGGAAATCGATGGCGGTGAAGTAGTAGGCGTCCACCCAGCGTCCCGCGTGCGGATCCTTGGTGTAGAGGTACACCAGACCGTTGCCCAACGAGAGCTTCGGCACGGTGGTCTGCGAGATCTCGTGGCTCTCCCAGACCAGGTGGCAGCCGTTGCCGTCGTCGTTGAGGTCGATGCGCACGATCCCCGGCTCGCTCGTACGGCCGAACTGCATGGTGGGAAACATGTCGTAGCCGTAGTTGTTCTCGACGATGAGCGAGCGGCCCGCACCGATCACCGTGTTTTCCGTCGTGCTGCGGCCCGGTGCAAATACCGGCTGCTGGCAGACCAGACGGTTTCCGGCGATGGCGCGCGCGCGCCGATAGACGAGCACGTGCATTTGCGGGTCGGCATTGTCGGCGATGACGACGAAGTCCTCCCCCAACAACGTTGGCGTCGTGCCGGAGCCCTGGTTGATCATGCCCGGCTTGTGACGAGCGCCGCGGTCGTAGGTTTCACGCCAGACGACTGCCGGCGCGCCGCTCTGCGGGTTCGCTTCGAAGCGATACAGCGCATGATCGGAAACGATGTAGACGGCCTCGGAACCGATGGCGAAGGAGTTCTCTATCTCTTCCCCGGACAGTTCGAGGACCGCGATCGCGCCAGTGTGCGGCTGGACGGTGCCCACGAGGCCGTACCGGGTCACGAACCACAGCCGACCCTGCCAGTCCGGCAGTACCGTTGTGATTTTGTCATCCGGGCGGTTCGGGCGTGCGACGAAACCGCGCAGGTCATACGCCTGCTGGAGCCGGAAGGCCGTGCCGGCAGCCGTGGGGACTTGACCGACGATCTCGATGCGGTGCGCGCTGGTCGCGATCACGGCCCGATCCTGCTCGTCGAGGTAGAAGTACGCGCCACCCGACGTGTCGGTCACGATCTGGCGCAGATTGAAGGACCACGTCGATGGCCGCTGCGGCAGATCGTAGCTCGCCAGCTCGGCGAGCGTGGTGGGATCGAGCAGCAGGAGCTTCGGGCCCGCAACGCTCATGCACACCGTGACGATGCGGCCGCGCCGGTCGAAGTTGACGCTGGCGCATTCGCCGCCCAGCAAGGCGCGGGCGCTCGAGCGGATCTGCGGATGAACGCCGAGTGGCCCGCTGACGTCATACGTGTTGGTGTCGTACGCGTCGTTGTGCATGTTGCTCACGCCGTTGGCGGCCATGAACGGGTGCTGCGGCACCGGCAGCGCCGCCAGCGGCTGCGCCACCGCGGGTTCGCCAACGAACTTCGGCGCGCTGCCGTAGCCCCAGCCCTGTCCGATCGGCCGCGGCGACGTGCCGGATCCCATGAACATCACGACCCCGGCGGCCAGCAGGACGCCGACCAACGCGATCAGCAAGCCGCGGCAGCGGAACACGGCTGCGAGGCCAAGGAGCTTCGCCCCTGGCGGAGAGGGGAGTTTCACGGTTTGTAGATGCCGCGACGTGGCTCGTCGGTGTAGACCGGCTTGCGTTTCTGACCGTAGGCGGTGATGGACTCGGGGAGATTATCGGTCATGCCGAGCATGATCTGATTGCGATCCTCCAGCTCGATGGCCGCCGCCAGGCTAGGGTTCTCGAGGTTGGCCCAGATGACTTGCTTGGTCATCTGCATGCCATACGGGCTGTACTCGCACATGCCCTGGGCCATCTCAAAGGCGCGCTCGAGGATCTCGGCGTCGGGCACGACACGGGAGACGAGCCCCATGCGCAGGGCCTCGGCCGCATCGATCAGCCGTCCGGTGTACAGAATATCGTTGGAATGAGCGGCCCCGATCAGACGCGGCAGCAGCCAGCTGGCGCCGAGCTCGGTGCTGGTGAGGCCGCGCACAATTCCGGTGCTGTTGAACACGGCGGATTCGGACGCGATGCGCAGGTCCGCCGCCAAGGTCAGACACATGCCGCCGCCGTACGCCGCACCGTTGATTGCAGCGATGATCGGTTGCGGGATGTGCCGCATGAGCGGGATCAGTTGCGAGTAGATGCGGATGGCGCGCGGGCCGATGCGCGGGATGGTCAGGCCGTCGATGTTGGGGATCATCGACTGGTCTTTCAGGTCGAGGCCGGAGCAGAAAGCGCGCCCGGCGCCGGTCAGGACGACGATCCAGCAGTCATTGTCCTTGGCCACTTGTTCGAGGGCATCTTTCAGTTCCAGGCAGAGTTCGATCGACATGGCGTTCAGCCGCTCGGGCCGGTTGAGCCGGATGACACTGACATGTGGCCGGGCTGTCTCGACCAGGACGGTTGGCATGGTGTTTCCTCCTTACGAATGTAATCTCGGGAGCGGGCTCGCGATCAAGAAGAAGCTGTTGCGCCCGGAAGGGGCGCGGGGCGTGCCGGGCCACGACGGGCGAACCCGTCAGCCTCTCTGGATGTAGTTGGCAAGCTGCTCAATGATGAATTCCTTCTCCGAAATCGTCTCCTTGACGACATCCCCGATGGACAGCATGCCGGACAGCGTACCCCGTTCCAGGACCGGCAGGTGCCGCACGCGTTTGTCGGTCATGACGGCCATGCATTCCTCGATGCTCTGCTCCGGCCGCACGAACACGACGCGGGAGACCATGACCTCCCGGACAGGGGTGTCCTTCGACGTCCGGCCCTTGAGGATCACCTGGCGCGCGTAATCGCGCTCCGAGAAGATGCCGACCGGCCGCCCTTCCTCGAGCACCACGACGGCGCCGATGTCATGCTCGGCCATCAGCTTCAGCGTGTCGTACACCGTCGTACCGGGCGTGACCGACCAAACGTGATTTCCCTTCTTCTTGATGATGTCGCCAACGGTCTTCATGTGCGCCTCCCTGCGTGGCGGTTCTGGACCAACCCGACGATTCCAGCGATCTGATCACTAGATCTTACTCCCTCGGCAATCAAGTCGGTGACCGGTACTGTCCGATTTAGGACAGTCGCTCCTTGAGGATGGTTGCCGCATGGTAAGCAAGGTATCCCTTGCCGATTGTGTGCGGCGACCGAACGCGAAGCTGCGGTAGGTGGGGAATTGCGTTCCCATGCAGAAGTCGGATCGCGTGCGTTTCTGGATCTATGCGCACGCAGCTACGATCAAACAGGCGGTGCATGGTGGGGGCAATCGAGAGCATGTTCGTCACATCGTCTGGACCGCTATGCGGTGCCCCAAGCGGTCTAATGTGCGCGCAATCCACGGAACACGAACCATCCGGCAAGATGAGTCGGATTCCCGAGAGCTGGCATTCCCCGCCATAGACATCTTGAAGAAAGCGGCGATTGTCTCCCCGTCGGATGATTTGTTTGACGACGCTCTCACGCCGCTTCGCCTCTCCGCCTGGAGACGGCGCTGGCAAGCCCCGGCGTGCCGCATTTCGTTCAGCCTCGGTCTCATCGAATCCCTCAAAGACTGATACTTGATTGGAAAGAAACATCTCAGCAGCGCCCTCAAGTCTCCCATCAAGCCATGAGTGCGACACCCCGAGCAATTTGTGAATTTCTGCTGCCAGGGCCGCTGATACTAATGTGCCCACATCAGCCGTGGGATTGGTCGCGACATAGCGCTCGAAGAAAAGCCGCAGGGCCAAGGCGCCCCATGTGTCCGCGAACGTTTCAAGGTGGCCATCCGGGGCCAGCACGAATCCGCACTGCTCGGCCATGAAGTAGTAATTGTTGACCCACTTCCGACGTGCAACAGGGCTGCTGAAGTCACCGATCTGCTTAATGAGCGGTTCGAGCGATTGATCTTTTTCGAAGCGCTCGCGACGTAACCCATCACCGACGAATGCATGCTCGCGGATCACGTAGTTTTGCATGGCGCCAGCCTGTCGGTGCTCTGGGGTTAGGCGTTCGCCCGGCATGTTGAGGTTCACGGCGAAGAAGTAGAGCCGCGCCAACAAGCGGCTGTAGGTTGGCTGGCTCAAAGTCTCAGCGATCAGCGTATCGCCGAGAACGTGCTCTTGTCCGTCACGGACCTGTGTGCAAAGGAAAAATTCCGTTGCGATGAGGGAGCGATCGGGGCCGAGGCCGCAACGCTTTCGAAATTTGCCGATACTGATGCCCGGAGTGTATCCAGACCGAATCGCTCCGTAGACGTTTTGGAGGCCACCGATGTTCTTCGTGAAGCTGAGCGGAAGCACTTATCTGCTGACACAAATGCGCCTAGAAGCGCGGGGCGGGTAATCGCCTTCAGATTCACACAGCGCGAGTTGACGATCATTCTCGATTTCGTCACCCCATTGCGTCCAACCATTGCGCCTGTATCTCGCAAATAGTTCAAGGTACGGACCGGGGCTGCACGACTCGACGATATCGTACAACTGATCCGGCTTTCGCGAGTGCTCACGCTTGCGTGTCGCCAACAGGTTCACCTGCCGCCGACCAGCGGCCCGCGTCCGTAGGGACCCCCGCACACCAAAAAGCACGAGTTCCGTCACGTTACGAAAATAGAAGCCAACACCGCGCCCGTCTGGGCCACCATCGGCTCGAATCTTGTACCACACAAGATTACCCTTGTACGTGAATCCCCACGCATCCATGACATCCAGGCCCCAATGCAATAGTGCGTTGGGAACCCACAGGTACAGGTGCGAACGGGGGGCGGCAAATTGGCCCACGGGCAAGGCCTGGATGTCCTGAATGCTCATCGTGTCATATCGGCGGAGTCGGCGGTGCTCTGGCGCCATCTTCCCCGTGCGGTTTTGGAATCGCCACGGTGGGTCGGCCAAGATGGTGCCGTACCTGCCGTGCACCCCCTCAACGAGTACGCGTCCGACATCCATCGCATCACCCTCAGCTTCTCGGATCATAGAGCGCCTTCCTGATTCCAAATACCAACAGGGGGCATCCGCCAGCCCCGCCACCTTCGATCTTCGGGAGAAGTTTTCGCATGTGCGTCGTTGATTCACCATACGACGCGCCGCG
>DASVHW010000256.1 GCA_036382395.1 Candidatus Binatia bacterium
GATGCGCCGCAGGTCCACCGGCGTGGCGATCACGACCAGGTCGCAGGGCGTGCGGTCGATGGTCTCCTCCAGTTCGCGGCGTTGGGTCTCGCTGTAACCCATGGCGGGCAGCAGGTCGTGGAGGTGCGTGTATTTCTCAAACGTCCGGCGGATGGAGCCGACGGCGTGCGGGCGCGGATCGACCATGCTGGCCGCGTGGAATTGGCGGGCCGCCACCACACCGGCGCCATAAGACATTTCGCCGTGCGTGAGCGTGGGGCCGTCTTCGACGACGAGCACGTGCTTGCCGTTGATGGCGGCGGCGTCATCCACGGTGACCCGGCAGGCACATTCGACGATCGTCGCGGCCGGGTTGTTTTGCCGGATATTGTTGCGGACGGTTTCCAGTCCCTCGGCGGGCGCGGTGTTGACCTTGTTGATGACGATCACCTGCCCGCGGCGCAGGTTGACCTCGCCCGGGAAGTAGGACATCTCGTGCCCGGCGCGGTGCGGATCGGTGACGACGATTTCCAGGTCCGACTTGTAGAACGGAGTGTCGTTGTTGCCGCCGTCCCAGAGAACCAGGTCGGCTTCCTGCTCGGCGCGGCGAAGGATGGCTTCGTAGTCCACGCCGGCGTAGACGACGGTACCGTTCATGATGTGCGGCTCGTACTCCTCGCACTCCTCGATGGTGCAGTGGTGCTTCTCGAGGTCGGCGAGAGTGGCGAAGCGCTGGACGGCCTGGTCGGCCAGGTTGCCGTAGGGCATCGGATGGCGAACCACGACCGGATGCCAGCCCAGCTTGCGCAGTTCGGCGAGCACGTGGCGCGAGACCGGACTCTTGCCGCATCCGGTGCGCACGGCGCAAACGGAGATGACCGGCACCTTGGATTCGACCATGGTGTGACGCGCGCCGGGGAACCAGAAGTCGGCGCCGCAGGCCAGGACACGCGAGGCAAGGTGCATCAGGTTGACGTGCGATATATCGGAATACGAGAAGACGACGATGTCCACCTCGCGCGAGCGGAGAAGAAACTCGAGGCCGCGCTCGTCGATGATGGGAATGCCGTCGGGATAGAGAGATCCGGCAAGCTCGGGTGGATAGCGGCGCCCGGCGATATCCGGGATCTGGGTGGCGGTGAAAGCGACGACCTGGTAGTCGCGGTTGTCGCGGAACAGACAATTGAAATCGTGGAAATCACGGCCGGCAGCACCGAGGATTACGACCCGCTTCATGAAGCCCTCCTGGCTAACCTATGAGTTTGCTGGGGCGCGGGCGGGCCGACAGTGAGGCTTATCACAGGGCGGAGTGGCAAGGTCCCAAAATGGGAAACAGCGGGACCGAGAATGAGGCGAATGAACGAGTTGCAGATTTGGAAAAAGTCAGAAAACCACTTCCGATTGTCGACGATTGCATACTGGGCGGGAGTCGGATGACTGAAAAGGAAAATCCCCGCCCTGCCCATATGGCCAAGACGGGGAATGCTGCCGGATGTTTACTGCCTTAGGCGCTAGTTAGACCCGGCCCGACGTCGCGCCCACTGCTTCCGGTATTTCGCGCTCGATCGCCCGGAGCATGGAGTCGTTGTCGGGGAATTTGAAGTAGGCGACGCCGCGGCTCTTGGCCTCGATCTCCTCGATCTTGGACAGTTTCTCGATCTGCGGCTTGTTGACGATGCGCAGGCCCTTGACGCGGAGCGCGGTCTCGATGTCGTCGGCGGACACCTTGAATTCGTCGGCGGCCTGCTTGGCATAGTCGATGGCGAAGGTAGCGCCGACTTCGGCGTCGTGGCGCGCGATGCCGACCAGTCCGTCACTGGCGCGGCGGGACCATCCGACCACGAAGAATCCGGGCAGTTCGGCGCCGGTCTGCGGATCGACGACCTGGTACTTGCTGCCCTCGTTGCCCTCGACCGGCTTGGTGGAATAGCCCTCGGGGCCCATGGGGAGACCGAACTCCTTGTCGTGGACGTCGCCGATGGCGAAGATCATGGTATCCACGTCGAGTGTGGCCGTCTGATCGGTGGCCTTGGCGGCGGTTCCCTCGCCCTTCTTCACCAGGTTGTTCTCGGTCACGACCAGGCCGTTGATGCGGCCGTCGGGACCTTTTAGGATTTCCTTCGGCCCGCAGAGGAAGCGGAACTTCAGGCGCGGAGACTTGGCCGGTACGTACGCCTGCTTGAGCAGCGGGAAGATTTCCGCGGCGTTGGCGACGTCCTGTCCGACGGCGGCGACCCTGTCCTTCACCCGCTCCATCTCGGCCAGCAGGTCCTTGGCGTCCATGTGCATGTCGATGTGCTTGATTTCTTTTTCGTCGAACTTGGCTTCGAAGGGGCCGCGGCGCGCTACGACCGTAAGTTCCTCGGTCTTGAGGTTGGGACCGTCCTGCAGCACCCAGCGCGCGATGTCCACCATCACGTTGCCCATGCC
>DASVHW010000257.1 GCA_036382395.1 Candidatus Binatia bacterium
TGTTCACCTTCATCAAGGAGCGTAAGTTCGGCCGCGGCTGCGTCGAGGAGTGGGAACGGGATGCCGCCGAGTTAGTGGCCCGGGCACAGGCATTGCTGGAATTTACCGTACAGACGCTCAGCCAGAGGCCCTTCATCTTCGGCGACAGCCCCACCCTTGCCGACGCGGCGCTGTACGGTCAGTGTTGCACGTTACGCTTCGCCGATGCCGCGATGCCTGCCGCGCTCACGCCGGTGCTGAGCGAGTGGATGGCGCGGCTCGAAGCCGCCGTGAAACGCACCTGAGCCGGAAAGAACTCTCACCCCGCAGCCGCACGCGGGTCGAGGCGGTCGCGCAGATAATCGCCGAGAAAGTTGAACGCCATGATGGTGAGGAAGATGAAGACACCTGGCGTCAGTATCCATGGGTACTTGACCAGGTTCTGCACGTTCTGCGCGTCGGCAAGCAAATTCCCCCAGCTGGCGCTGGGTTCCTGGATGCCCAGGCCGAGCAGCGACAGAGCGCTCTCCCCCAGAATGAAACCCGGGATACTGACGGTCGCGGCAATGATGGTGTAGCTGAAGGTGCCGGGGATGACGTGGCGCGTCAGGATGCGCCAGCGCGTCGCACCCAGGGCGCGGGCCGCCACGACGTACTCGTACTCCCGCAGCGAAGAGACCATGCCGCGGATGATGCGGGCAAAGCCGGCCCAACTGATGAAGCTCAGCAGGACGACGATGATGAAGAAGGTGGTCGCCGACGACAGGTTAGCGGGAATCACCGCCGCCAACGCCAGCAGGAAGTAGAACGACGGCAGCGACATCTCCACCTCCACCAGCCGCATGATGAGGTTGTCGACCCAGCCACCGGTGTACCCGGCGATGCTGCCCACCAGGGTGCCGATGGTGAAGCTGATCGACACACCAACGAGGCCGATCGATAGGCTCACGCGGCTGCCGTAGACGATGCGTGAGAACAGATCGCGTCCGACCCCGTCGGTTCCCAACAGAAAGAACCGGCCGGCATCTGGCGGTGTGGTGAACAAGTGCCCGCCGAAAAAGAGACGGATCGGGATGCGCACCTCCGTTTGCTCCTCGTAACGCCGCGTCATCGGATCGACCAGAAGGTACGGATGCGTGTAAAGGAGGCCCTCGCTCCAACGTCCCGGCGGGTTGACGTGTAAGCTGGACGGGGGGCAGTGGGGAAACGCCCGGTTCTGCGTGGCGAAATCGTACGGCGCCACGAAGGGCGCGGCGATCGCCGTCAGGTAGAAGAGGGCCAGGAGGACGGCGCTGCCCCATACGACAGCGCCGGGATGCCGCGTCGGGGTCATAAGAGCGCTCCGTCTACTGGCTTTCTCTTCAACGGGAACCTTCCGAGCGCGTGAAATCGATGCGCGGATCCACCAACGTGAGGGCCAGGTCGGCAAGCAAATTGCCCAGCAGCAGCAGCACCGATCCCATCAGGACCGAGCCCATGACCAGGTAGACGTCGAGTGAGCGCACGGCATCGAGCATGAGGGTTCCGAGCCCCTGGAGGTTCATGACCGCTTCCACCAGCGCGGCGCCGCCGAGCAGATTCCCCAACTCGAACCCGGCCAGTGTGATGAACGGGTTCAGCGCGTTGCGTAGAATATGCTTGACCACCACGACGCGCTCGGGCAGCCCCTTGGCGCGTGCCGTGCGCACGAAGTCGGCCTGTTTGATTTCGAGAATGTTGGCGCGCATCAAGCGCATCAGGCTCGCCATGCCGCCGAGGCCCAGCACGATCATCGGCAACCACAAGTGTTGCAGGCGGTCCGTGATCTTCCCCCACAACGGCAGGCTGTCGTAGTAGACCGAGAAGGAACCGCCGATCGGAAACCAACCGGTCCGCAGCGCCGCAAACATCAGCAGAAAGGCCAGGAAAAAATTCGGCAGCGACATGCCGAAGAAGGCGAAAAACGACAGGGTCCTGTCCGTCATCGAGTTCGGGCGCAGTGCCACGATGATGCCGATCGGGATCGCCAGACTCCACGTCACCAGCATACTGGCCAACGCCAGGACCACAGTATTGCCGACGCGGGCGCCGATCAGGTCAATGATCTTCACCCGATAGGCCACGGACACACCCAAATCGAGGTGCAGCACCCGCCAGAGCCACTTCAGATAGCGCAGCAGCAGCGGATCACCGTAGCCAAACTGCACCTCCATTTGATGAATCACATCCGGCGAGATCGACGGGTTCATCTTGAGCGTGCTGAAGTAGTCCCCCGGCGCCAGATCGATGACGAGAAAGGACAGGAAGGTGATCCCGAGCAAGAGCGGGATCATGTGGAGCACGCGGCGACCGAGGTACCGAAGCATAAGGGTTCGGGGGTTCGGGGGTTCAAGGGTTCAAGGACACTGATGGCTTTCGACCCTCAAAGTCTTGATCCCTTGAACCCTTGACCGCTGCAACTCACTCCGCGATACGAATCAGCTCCGGGCGGTACAGGCCCCACACCGTGGGGCGGAAGTTCTGTATCGACCTCTTGTAGGCCGAGAACTGCGTCGCGCGGACGGTTTCGATCAGCGGCAGCTGCTGGTGCAGGATTTCCTGGATGCGCCAGTAGTACGATGGTCGTTTCTGGACATCGATCTCCCCTGAGCCTTGATCGAGCAGCTTGTCGATTTCTGCTTCCCACGGCGTCGCCGGGGCCGGCTGATTCGGGTTCCACAGGTGCAGGTTACCGCTGGAGCGCAGCATGTTCGCTCCGTTGTTGGGCTCCGTCGTGCCGGTAAAGCCGATGAGGACGGCATCCCAGTCAAAGGTGTGGTCAAGCTTCTCGACCAACGTGGTAAACTCGAGCGGGCGGTAGTTGACCTTCATGCCGAGTTTGGTCCAGTCTTCTTTGAGCATCGAGCACATCCGCTCACGCACTTGGTTGCCGGCGTTGGTGTTGAGCGTGAACTCGATCGGGTTGCCGGCGCCATCTTCGATGACACCGTCGCCATTGCGGTCGATATAACCGCCTTCCTTCAGCAGGCGTCGGGCCTCGTCCAGATCATACGCATAATCCTGCAGGTTGGGGTTGTGGTACAGCTTGTTTTCCGGCGAGATCTCCGCCACCGCCGGCTTGCCATAACCATTCAGACAGTTGACGATCATCGACTGCTTGTCGATGGCATGCGCCAGAGCCTTCAGAAAGTTCGGGTCGGTGAACCAGGTCAGGCGCGGATCGGCCTTGCCGTTCTGGACGAAATGCTGCGGGTTGCGGTTGAACGCCACGAATTGTGAACCGGTATCGAGGCCAACGTCCTGCACCACAATCTTGAGCTCGTCGGCCTTGGCGCGCAGGTCGCCCACTTCTTCCGGGCGCGGAGAGTGTGCGTCGGTCTGTCCCGAGAGAAACTTCAGGTACATGGTGTCCTGGTTCGGCACGACGAGGACCGTTTGGATGTCGAGATACGGCAATGGTTTGCCGGCATCGTCCTTCATCCAGTAATCGGGGTTGCGTCGAAATTCGATGAACTGTGCCGGCACGTAGCGCGCCATCCGGTAAGGACCCGTACCGATGATCTGTTCAGGTGGCGTGTCGATACCCCAGGACTGGGCAAACGTACCATTCTGTAACGCCGGTCCGAGTATGTGCTTGGGGAGAATGTCGAACCCCAAGGCGTTGATCAGCGGGGCAAACGGTCGGGGGAGAATCAAGCGGATGGTGAAATCGTCCGCGATCTCCGTTTTGACGCGCTGCCCGTCGATCAGGAGCGTGTGCTTCGAGCTGTTCGGCACGCGATCGTCGAAGATCGCGTCGAAGGTGAAGGCGACGTCGGCGGCGGTGAGGGCAACACCGTCGTGCCAGCGGACATCGTGACGCAGGTGAAACGTGTAGACCGTTCCGTCGGCGCTGATCTCCCATTTCTCTGCCAGCCGCGGCTCCATCTCGATCGTCACGGGGTTGAGGCGTGCCAAGCCTTCGAACAGATCGCCCACCGCCGCTGCTGACGCACCGTCAACAACGAGCAGCGGATTGAACGTCTTCGGATCACTGATGGTGGCGCTCACCAGGCGCTGCGCGAGGCTCGATGAGGCCGGTGTCCTTGCGCTGGGCTCTGAACTTTGCCGGCACGCAACGACGAGCGATGCCAGCACGGCTGCGAGAATGAGGTGTCGCATCAGTCGGCCACCGCATCGAGAGTCACGACCCTGCTCCCCGGTGGCGTCTGTAGAGCAAACACGGACCGATCCAGGGCGGGATTGAGGTCAACGTCTTCCAGCTTCATCTCCAGCGAACGATGCCACATCGGCAGTTCAAGTCCAATCCGAGTCGCAACCGGGAAGCCGTTCTGCTCCTCGTACTCGCCGAAAGTGGCGTGCCATTCCGGTTGTCCGTCCGCACCCCGTTCCTCGGCCGCCAGGGGCAATTCCGACTCTGAAAACCACACCACCAGCGCGCCGGGGGCGAGATCCTGCCACAGGCAGATGGCCCCCGCCTGCGCATCGAACGACACCTGCGCTTGCTGCCGCTGCCGTAGTGGCGGCGTGCCGAGGACGATATCGACCAACTCGTTCACCGGCAAGGACAGACGCACGTACCGCCACAAGTTTTCCGGCGACGTCCGTCCCCGGTAGACGGTATTCTCTTGCCGGTCATACGCGGTGAGCGCGCCGCCATCGGCGGTCAGAACGAACACCGCACCGAACAGCGACATCACCTCCACACGCAAGCGGTCTGGACGGGCAACCACGATGGCTTCACGAGAGCTATTCGACTCCTCGGGATCACGATAGTGGAGGTGGGCCAGGGCCCGCAAACTGCGTACGGCCTCACGACGAGCCGTCAGTGATGCGTCCAACTGGGCGGCAGAAGGCAGAGCGCCGGGCGGTGGAGGCGCAGTCCGGCGACGGACCGCCGCGCAGCCGCTACACGCGATGGCCAGTGCCAGTGCCAGCACTGCGGCTCTCGCGGGCGACGTGTACGGGGGGATCCGACCGGGCGCGAGAGCCACCACCCGATTCCCGGCTTCGCTGCAGCCCTTCATCGGAACGTCAGGATTCCTTACCGACTTCCGAGTGACCGCCCTCCAGCACCTGGATTTTCCCCTTGATGCGCTCGACCTGCTCGCGTTCCTTGGAATGGCTCAACGCATCCTGGTACAAGCGCAAGGCCTCCTCCGGTTTTCCGGTCTGGCAATAGGCGTCGGCCAAGTGTTCGGCGATGGTGGAATCTTCGCCGGTCAATTCGATCGCGTGTTCGAGTTGCTCAACGGCCTTGTCGTACTCGCCACGCTGGTAGTACACCCACCCCAGGCTATCGATGTAAAAGCCATCGGTCGGATCGAGGGCAATGGCGCGACGGATGAGGCTTTCAGCCTCGTCGAGCTGTACCCCCGTCTCGGCAAACGTGTAGCCCAGGTAGTTCAACGCTGGGGCGTTGTTCGGATTCAGCTCGACCGCTTTCCGCATCTCGGCAATTCCAGCCTCCTTGCTCTTGGCTTCGTCGTACAGTGCGCCGAGGGTGAAGTGATACTTGTCGTTGTTCGGCTCGCGCTCCACCATCGCTTGAATCAACCGGATGGCTGCCGGCAGATCGCCCTTCTCGCGATACAGCGAAGCTAGCAACCCGACCAGTTCGGCATTGTCGGCCTTGGCATCGAGCGCCTTCTTCACCTGGGCGATGGCATCGTCAATCCGCCCCTCCTTCTGTCGGATATACGCGATGCGGACGGCGGCATCGGCATAGTACTCTGAGTCTGACGGAATGCGCTCGAATTCGGCGGCGGCACGCTGCTCATCCTTCATTTCGGTGTACACCGACGCCAGGTAATAGCGCACGCGATGATTATCCGGTTCCACCGCCAGGACCAGCGTAAACTCCGTCGCCGCTTTGTCGTAGTCACCTTTCTCAAAGTAGATGAGCCCGATCTTGACGCGGCTGTCTTGGGGGTCGGTTTCGGTCTTCTCCAACTCCTGGAACTGCGACAGCGCCTCGTCAAGTTTCCGCTGCCCCACATACAGTCCGCCGAGGCGTTTGCGCGCCACCGCGCTGTGCGGATCGGCCTTCAGGACGCGCTGGTACAGATCGATGGCCTTATCCGACTTCTCCTCGGCCTCGTACAGCAGCGCCATGTCGAGGAGGATCATCTCCGACTGGGGGTTCAGCCTCAGGGCTTCCTTATAGGCGCGCTCCGCTTTCTCGAAATTGTGCGCCGCAGCCTGGACACGCCCAAGGTAATAGAACCCCAGAAACGATTGCGGGTTGATCTGCGTCAGCTGATCCAGCGTCTCCACCGCCCGGTCGTACTCGCCTCGCTTGCCGTAGAGCGCGCCGAGGAAAAGGTGGGCTTCTTGATTGCTGGGGTCGATCTCGAGAACCGCTTCGTACTGGCCCGCCGCCTCATTGTCCTGACCGAGCGCCGAAAGGATCCCCGCGAGCAAGATGCGCGCCTGCACGTTCTGAGGATCAAGCTCGACAGCCTTCTCGATTTCCGTGAGCGCTTCCCGCAGCCGATTGGCGCGGACATAGAGCATCGCCAAGCGCTGCCGAAGCAGTGGCGAAGTCGGATCAGCCGCCATCGCCAGCTCGTATTCCTTCAGCGCGACCGTCTGGTCGCCGCGGTTCATCGCAACCTCGGCTTTCAGAAAATGGCCCTCGGCCGTCGCGTCCGGTGGCAACGTCTCGTCCGTGGTCTGGGAGGAACCCAATTCCAGCGCCCACGGAAATGGCTGAGCCGGCAAGGCGGTCCTTCGAATGGCAGCGCATCCCCCCAGAAGCACACAGCCCCCGGTGACCAACACGACCTTCCATCTACGCGGTAAACGCAATTGCATAATCGGTACGTCGTAGCATAGTCGTCCGAGAGCCTTCTATCAATGAAACCCCGCCCGGAGAATTTTCCGGCCGTCGGCAGGTCCGCTGGACCCCTCTCCCGCAATGCCGAACGCCATGGACTGCGCCGATGTCTTCCACTGCCGTAACCGGCAGGATAGATACACCGGTCGGCAAAGGAGACACGATGGAACGCATCCTCGGACCGGAACGCCCTGCCGGACAGGGCTTAGATCACAACCAGGAAGAGTCAGGCAACCGAGCCCTCGTCACGCTCCTAGGGGACCCTCGCGTCCGCGACGAGGTGGATCTGGTCATGACGTGCCGCGATGGCACGTACGAGGTGTGGGCGTCGCGGGGTATGGTCCGCTTCCAGCGCGTCTTGCGGAACAATCAGCTGGACTTCTCCATCGTTGAGCAGATCGGCAGCAACCCGGTCGCCAATCAGTCTCATAGCGCGATCGCCACTTGCCAGGAGGAGCTGCAGGCCGCAGCCGCATCGGGCCACCCAACCGAGGATGGCAACCATGCCTTCATCGAACCCGAGCAGATCAGCTACCCGTATGCCTTTGAGCGCATTGCCCAGCTCTTCGACAGCCCCTACGCCCCGGACCTCGTCATCAGCCCAAAGTGTTACGCCTTCGGCCTCCAGCTCGGCCAGCACGGCGCGCTCGACGTGGTGCAGTCCCGCGCCCCACTGGCATTCGCCGGCCCGGGGATCAGACCGGGGGTCTACGATGGCGCGGCGCGACAGATCGACGTCGCCCCAACCATCTGTCACCTCATGGGCTTTCCGAAGATTGACGGCGCGGACTTCAGCGGCCGCACGGCCAGTCAGCGGGGGGTTGCGCCGGACGTGTACCTGCAACGTCAAGACGGGCGTGTCCTCACCGAGATCGCGCACGGTGCACGACGGCCGGAACGGGCCTACATCGTGGTCTTCGACGGCCTGAGCAACAGCGAGTTGCGCCACCTGCTCGACACGCAGGATTCCGCGATCGCCAATCTCCGCCGCATCCTCGATCGCAGCGCCTTCTTCCGTTTTGGATCGACGGTCAACTTTCCCAGCATCACCTGGCCCAGCCACAGCACCCTGCTCACCGGCGCCTGGTGCGGACACCATGATATCGTGAACCCGACTTACTATGCGCGCGAGTCACGCCAGGCGTTGGCGCCGCAGGGCCAAGGCCTGATGACGGAGGGCTATTTGAGCAGGGACGTAGAAACCTTGTACGAAGCCTTCCATCGCGCTCTCGGACGAGCAGCGTTCACCGCCAGTATTCATGACCCGCAGGGGCGTGGCGCGGACCATGCCCCGCTGGAGCAGCGGGTCGTCTGCCCGCGCGACCGGCTCAAGGCACTGACGCCCGACCTTGTCGCCGCGATCAGCCCGCGTTACCTGGCCGACGGCAAAGAGGGCATACACCGCGAGGCCGTGTTGGACGCGCGCGGCATGGCGCAGCTCATGCTGCTGTTTGACGATCCGACGCACGCGCCACCGGTACTGGTGGCGCATGAGTTTTCCCTCACCGACGGGGCCGGCCACGAGTACGGCCCGCACGGGGACGGCTTACGCGAGGCGGTGGCGGAAACCGACCGCCGCCTCGGCCAGGTGCTCGATATGCTGGAAGCCAAGGGGCTCTTCGATTCCACGCTCTTTGTGTTCACCAGCGACCACGGCATGGCGGTGCAAGACGTGCGCTTGAAAGCGAATCCCGCCCGCCATCTCGAGCGCATCGGGATGAAGGCCGTCACCGGCGAACCGATGATCTGGCTACGTGACCTCGCCGTGACGGTGGAACCAGCCCCGGACGGTCGCACCGCCCGCGTGACCGTGCTCGACAACGATGCGGACGAGTCCGGCGAGCAACCGCCCGTCGCGGACGCGGAAGTGCTCGTGCACTCGCATCCCGACAAGCTAATCGCCAGACTCGCAACCAATGCGGCCGGAATCGCGGGCTTCGCCACGCCCGCCGACCTCGCACCGGCCGCCATCGCCCTCTCTATACACCATCCCGACTATAACCCGCGCCACCTGCGCCTTGACGGCAGCAACTTGGCTGTCGATCCGCGGCAAGAACTGTACGGGAGGCAGTCCTGAGTCCCCTGCCGGAAACTCAGGACTCGAAACCCGGCACCGGTATTAGTTTCCGCCGTACGTGTCGTCTGCCTGACTGATGAGGTGCTCGATCAGGCTTTGCTCGGCGGCGCGGTAGGCGATCGTGCGCAGCATCTCCTGGGTCTGATGGACCAGCGGGATGGCAGCCAGGTGTCCGACGACTTGTGCTGGCGAGAGATGATCGATGGCCTCTTCCATCGACCGCATCACCTCTTCGGGAATCTTCGGTACGGTGACTTGCCCGGCGACATCGAGAGTCGCCAAGAAGCGCTCGGAGAAGTGCCGCTTGGCTTCCTCCTTCTCACCATCGCCGCACTCCAGATGCAGCTTGGCCGCAGCTTTGTCGAACAGTCGATCAAACGCCACCATTACTGTTTCTTTTCCCGTCATCATCGATCCTCAAATACGCTGTCAACCTAACCACGCCGTACTCGGCAATCAAGCCTCACTCACATCATTTGGCCGCCAGCGTAACTGCGTGAATCACCTACTACTTCCGATTGACTGGCCCCCTGCTCCCTCCTAGAGTGGCAGAAGGGCAATAGACGTGCTGGCTGGGAGAAAATCGTGGTTGTGGATGTGGGTCGGCGGATGCGGACTAGCGGCGTGGTGCGCCGTTGCAGCAGCGCAGACGTTCTACAAATGGACCGACGATCAAGGCGTTGTTCATTTCGCCGATGCGCCCCCGCCGGAAGCCCGTCACGTCGAGGAGCGGCATCTTTCCGCTCGGCCCGAGGTGGGCTCCCACAACGAAGGATCAGCGGACACCGAGGCTGCCAAGGGGGATGCGCAAGCCCAGCAGGAGCAGCCGGCGCAGGGCCCGGCCCAGGTCATTGTGACGTCTCGAGAGACCCCCCGCTCGGGACCCTCCACCATGCGTATTACCGGAACGGTGAAGAACGTTGGGGGCGCGGACGCTGAACGCGTCGCGGTGACGATCACTGCGGTCGACAGCACGCAGGGAACGCCGTGCTTGAATGAGGAGGTCGCCGTGAAACCGTCAACGCTGCATCCGGGTGAAACCGGCAGCTTCGATCTCGATCTCGATAGCCCGTGCCTGTTCGGCCAGCCGAACCTCGACATCGCTCCGGTTTGGGGCTGAGCGCCGATTGAAGCCGCATGACCGCACTCCCTCAATGCCGATAGAGTACCGCAAGGACAACGGCGAGCTCGTGTGGGTGCGGAATCCGTTCACCAACACGATCACCTACTTCACCCACGTCCACAAAAAGCGCAGCGGCTTCACACGGCGGGCTCAGGACGAGCTGCTGCGCGGCGCCGACGTTGATCACGCTGCCGTGGCGGCACAACTGCGCCAGGAATTGGAGGCGGCGCCGCGCACCTGCCCCTTCTGTCCGGGGAACGAAGAGCGCACCCCCGAAGAGGTGCTGCGCATCACGGCGCGGGCGGTGTCTGCCGACCGCACCGACAGCGGCTGGCTGATTCGCGCCGTGCCGAATCTCATTCCGCGCATCCCCGAATGCTGCACGGGCGGCCGGAACGAGTCCTACGTGGTCATCGAAGACCCGCGGCACTTCGCCGATAACGCGCAGCGACATGATGACCTTCTCTACTCGGCGCTGCTCCCCTTGACGCAATTTGAAGCCCTGCTGGCTGCCGACGTTGAAGTCGCTCGCCTGGCGTACAGCAACCCGGCGGTGCGCGCGGTGCTGGTACGCAAGAACCAAGGGCGTGAATCCGGCGCCTCGCAACCGCACCTCCACAATCAAGTCATTGGATCGGATCTCCCGTTTCCTCCAGTGCTCCGGGAAGGGGAAGTTACGATCCGCGAGCCGCGCATCTGGGAGGCCATGGTTGTATTCGCGCGCGAACACGGTTTTCTGCTCGAGGAGCGTGACGGCTGCTACGCCTACTTCTGTCCCTTTGGCGTGTTCCCGCACAGCTATGAGGTGGTGTGCTTGCACGATTGGGTGCGCTCGATCGACCTGCCGCCGCAACGCTGGAAAACCTTCGCCGGCTTGCTGCACAACGTGCTCCGACTCTTGGGACCGATCCCTCTCGACTATGAAATCCACGACGGGCCGGGCGTGCCGCTGCACGTGCACGTGAACGCCCGCCATTTTGCATATTCAAACATCGGCGGTACCCTCAATTTGCCGTCCAATCTGGCCGCCAATGTCCACCGCGCGCGCTAGCACCGCTGGCCGCTGCGGCGCGGGCAGCCGGGAGGAAAACAAAGTGCGTTCGAATGATTGACAAGGGAGCGGCCCTCGCATACAAAGCGTCGCGTCTGGGGTGGGGTGAGGAGCTGGCGAAGGACGGAAGTGGAGTGCGTTCAAGTTAAGGATATCAAGAGGGTGCCATGCCAAGCCCCTCAATTCCTGAAAGGAGGATAGTGATGGCAGACACAGCAGCAGCAGTGAAGGAGATCTTCAAGCAGATGCCGGCGAATTTCAACGCCGACGCGGCTAAGGGGATGAACTCCGTTATCCAATTCAACCTGGGTGGCGACGGTGGCGGCACGTGGCACGTCGTGATCAAGGACGGCGCATGCACGACCGGCGAAGGCGCGCATGCATCACCGAACATGACCATGACCATAGCAGCGTCGGACTATGTCGACATGATCTCGGGCAAGCTGAACGGCCAGATGGCGTTCATGAGCGGCAAGCTGAAAATCGCCGGCGACATGGGTCTGGCGATGAAGATGCAGAGCCTCTTCAAGCGCCCGTAACCACCCACCGGTATCGGTCGGAGGCGAGGAGCTTATCAGCCCTCGCCTCCGCTTTTCCCCACCTGGAATTCCAAACAGCCTGTAGCTTTCCGGCCCGTGAGCAGTCATCGGGCCGCGGGGTAATGGTATGCCCCACGGCGGCCGAACTCACCCCTGGATGACCGTCGTTCAATCGACAGCGGAACAGTCCATCTTGGTCGGCATCGTGCGTTCACAGGCCAAGCTGTCCGTCACACCGGAGGCCAGAAAGGCGCACGCATTGGTCGTCGCACCCGAACGGGCCTCACGTTCGGTCGGGCCGTCCACCGTCCGACACACCTCTTGGCCTCGAAAATCGATGCAGACCGAACACCGATAGCCAACAATATGCAGGCTGCGGTAGATGATGAACGCTATGAACAGCAGCAGTACGCCCGCCAGCAACCAGCCGGATCGCTTCCGCGCGCTGCCGGATTTCATGCGACGCATTACTCCTGCGGCTCGCCCTCGCCTTCCTCGACGGTGATGTCGACCTCGTCGGATGCCGTGGCGCCACCCGGACCGGTAATCGCCACCGACGCCGTGTAATCGCCGGCTTTCGCGTACGTATGGGTCGGATTGGTTTCACTGTTGGGTGGCGAGCCGTCACCAAAGTTCCACTTGTAAGTGGGCTGCCCCGCATTGCACTCCGCTTCGGCACTGAAGGTCACAGCAAGCGGGGGTGGGCCATAATCCGGGTCCGCGTCCGCAACGACGATGCAATCTCCGTCGCTCTCCTCCGGCTCGGCAGCTGAGCCCTCGGCCGCGCCCTCGCCGAGCGGGGGCTCGATCGGTGTCGGGACCACGTTGCCTTCCACTTGCCGCTTGGACGCGGCACCGGGGCGATCCCCAGCCGCCGGCGGCAGCGGAGCCACCTGAATCTTGTCGCGGGCCTGCAAGGGAACCGCCGCCGTCGGCGCCCCTGCGCTTTCGCCGGGCGCTTCTGCGCTGCGCTGGCAGCTCCCGCAGCCACTGAGGAGGAGAAACATCGCGACGAGCGTTCGGGTTGCCTTCATAGTCGTTGCCCCCGCCTTGGTCAGACGTGGCAGGCCATTTCCCTCACATCCCGCCACGCGTGCCGACTATCGCCTGAAACAAGGTGACATGCGATAGCGTATTTCGACCATTTACTTCTTCTGTGGTTGCTGGGCCGGCCGCAAGATCCGTATCTGCTTGACCGGTCCCGGATTGCCCTCGCTGTCGCGCACCCGCACACTGAGCAGGGTTTCTCCCACCGGGAAAGCCCAGGCGCGCGCGACGATCATGCAGAACTGTGTCATCGAGTCCTTGTTCACAAACGAGTAGTCCCCGTTCTTGTTTTGCGTGCAGGAGGAATCAGACTGGATAAAGGTCTCAAAACGGCACGCCAGATCATTGATGGCATCACTGATACGCTGCGTCTCCTGGAAGCTGGGTGGATCAATCCCAGGAATGCCACCGATGTTCGGCCGGGAACGATCGCAGACGGCCGGACTGCCGTCTCCCATGTTCCGGGTGGCCTCGATTTCCAGATCCGGGCGTGTGGTCGGATCGCCCGGGACATAGGCGAACACCCGACGTGCCGGCTCAAATCCGCTCAGGCCGGGCTTGGTTTCCACCACCAGCATGAAACCCGATCCCACAGCGCTCACATAGGTGGGAATACCCTTCTTGTCGACCGACTGCGGCTCGACCGTGGTGCCATCGGCTCGCGCCGCGCCGAAGAATGTGATGTCCGGCCCGATGGCCTCTCCCTTGCGCGCCTTGATCGGCTTCCCAATCGGGTGTGTGGGAATCGGGCTCGGGCTGGCTTCTCCGGGCGCCGGCGTGGGCGCGGACGGCGGCACGGTTGGCACCGGCGTCTCCTGGTTGGCTTCCATCACCGCCTTCGGTCCCGCCACGGGAGCCTTCGCCGCGCAGGCAGACAGCGCAAGAACAAGTGCTACACTCAGGCCACCGATTGGTACAAAACGACACCGATTCCGCATCTCCGCTCCTTTTCCGCGCGTTGTAACGGGCACTCGAAAACGAGTCAACCCTGACCCGGCAGCTCAGCGTTGTCAAGTTGACAACCAGCGCGCCTTCCGCCGGCCGTCTAGCGATGACGTCCGACGCCGATTCGTGGACAGTAATCGGCCACCGGACAGCGGCTGCACCAAGGCGAGATCGGCATGCAGATCGTCTGTCCGAAGGCCACGAGCACATCGTTGTAGTCCAGCCAGTACTGCTGTGGCAGCTTGCGCCGCAGTGCCATTTCAGTTGCCTCAGGATTCTTGGTGCGCACGTAGCCCCAGCGATTCGAAATGCGGTGCACGTGCGTATCGACGCAGATCCCAGGCTTTCCGAAGCCTTTCGTCACCACGAGGTTGGCCGTCTTTCGGCCGACGCCCTTCAAGCTGAGCAGCGCATCCAGCTCATCCGGCACCCTGCCGTTGAGGCGCGCAACCAAGGTATGGCAGATGTCGAGGATCGTTCGCGCCTTGATTCGATAGAAGCCCACGGGATAGATGGCTTGCTCGACTTGCTTGGCGCTGAGTTGCAGCATGGCTTCCGGCGATCGCGCCAGCTTGAACAGGCGGCGCGAAGCCGCGCCTGTCGTCTCGTCTCGGGTCCGCAGGCTCAGGAGGCACGAGATCAGCACCTGAAACGGGTCGGAACTCTGGTTGGCAATCAAGGTCACGACGGGAGCGTTCCACGTGGGCGCAGCGGCGCGCAGGCGCGCCATGACTTGATGGATGTCGAACCGCGGGCGCGGCACTCGTCCCAGGCGCATCTTGGGGGGTGCGGCCACGCGGGCCCGCTTTGGTCTCGCCGTTTGCTCCAGAATGGTCACCGTTGTCATCCGCCTTCTAGAGGACACCTCCGTCAGTTGCAACGTGGCAACAACTTTGGTCGCCGCCGTTTGATACTTCCCCATCCACTCTCAGGCTGTTATCCTATTACGACAATGGGTTCCCTCTCCCACGGGGCGAGAGGATACGAGCGGGGGCTCACCAGCGCGTCAAGAGGCACAATGGCTCGGCTTGGAATCGGTCTGATCGGCTGTGGCAAGCATGGCGCTCGCTATGCCCGTCACCTCACCCAGGATTTGCCCAACCTACGTCTGGTGGCTTTGGCGCGCCGTAATACCGAATTGGGCCAGCGGCAAGCCGCTGAGCTGGGGTGCCGCTTTTACCGTGATTATCGCGATCTGATCGCCGCCCCGGACGTCGAAGCCGTGGTGGTGGTGGTGCCACCCACGCAGCATGTCGGCATCATCGAAACGGCGGCGGCACTGCGCCGCCCGGTGCTGCTGGAGAAGCCCGCGGCGGTCAATCTCGCCGACGGCCGCCGCATGTTGTGCGCCGTGCAGGCGGCCGGCATCCCAGTGATGGTGGCACAAACCCTGCGGTACAACGGCGTCGTCCGCGCCGTGCTGGCGGCGCGTGAGCGCATTGGACGCCTGCATTCACTCCGCCTCAGTCAGCGCTTCGAACCCTCGCGCCCGGGTTGGATCGACGATCCGGCGGTCGCCGGTGGAGGCATCACGTTGCATACCGGCGTGCATAGCTTCGATCTGCTGCGCCTGCTGAGCGGTCTCGAAGCCTCACGCGTCAGCTGTGAGATGACCTCTGTGGTCACATCGCAGCTGGAGGACAACTTTAGCGCCGTCCTGCGGTTGAGTGATGGCACCACGCTGGCATCCGCAGCCGGTTCCCGCGCCACCGCGAGCCGGTCCGGTGCCATCGAACTGGCAGGCGAGCATGGCCAGATCATTGC
>DASVHW010000258.1 GCA_036382395.1 Candidatus Binatia bacterium
AAGAGCACGGGCTGCAGTGTGGGTTTTGCACCCCGGGGTTCTTGATGTCGGCGTATGAACTGCTGCGGCAGCATCCGCAGCCGACCGACGACGAGATCAAGGAGGCGCTGGGCGGCAACCTCTGCCGCTGTACGGGGTACATGGCCATTCTGAAGTCGGTCCGCCTGGCGGCGACGAAACTCAGTGCGGCGTCGCCCGCTCCCGCTGGGAAAGGGAGTGCTTCTTCCCCCTCGCCCGCTGGGAAAGGGTAGGGGTGCGGGCGCACGAGGTGCCGGCGACGCCGAATCGGCTGTGGAAGCTGATACAGGGGCAAAAATGTGAAACGTAAAACGGAAGCGTCCATCGTCTTACGTTTTACGTCTCACGCTTTAATGACCGACCAAGGAGGATAGCGTGGCAAACACAGATCACTTCGTAGCATTGACCGAATGCCATCTGATGAATGAGCAATCGCTTGCCGAGATGAGTTACTACCCGGGCTTCCAGCAGTGGTGGGGCAGTGTGGATGGGGTGGTGGGGGTTTGGGCGGGGAAGAAGTTGAGCGGCGGAGCCGACATGCCGCACCCACGCGCCTCCGAGCTCATCAAGTGGATGGACAAGGCCGGCGTCGACGTGACCTTTGCGCTTCGCGAAGGGATGATGGACGTCTCCGGCTATGCGACGTGCATGTCCACCAACGCCTTCGTCATGCAGGACATCGCTCCGTATCCCGACCGGATCTATCTCGAATGCAACGTCGGACCCGTCCTCCGGCGCGGGGTCAAACACGCCATCTGGGAGCTGGAGCACATGGTGAAGAACTGCAACGCCAAGCTCTGCAAAGTCTACCAGTGCGAGGACGAGGGCCCGCTCAATGACAAGCGCATGTGGCCGTTCTACGAGAAGGCCTGCGAGTTGGACATCGCGCTCACCATGCACACGGGAATGGCCTACGTAATGCCGCAACCCAGCAAGTACACGTTGCCCATCCTGTTGGATGATATTCTCATCGATTTCCCCGAGCTGAAGATCATCGCCTATCACATGGGGTGGCCCTATCACGAGGAACTCTTCGGATTGGCCGGAAAGCACAGGAACCTCTACATCAGCATGTCGGGCATCGTCGGCTGGTTCCAGCGCGCCCCGTATCGCGGCTACCACATGATCGGCGAGGCGTTGGATTGGGCCGGTGCCGACAAGATCGTGATGGGTTTGGACCTCGCCTTCGACGATATGCCGAGAGTGGTGGATTGGGTCCGGAATCTCGAGATGCCGCAAGAGCTGCAAGAGAAATGGGGATACCGCCCGATCACCGATGAGATCCGGGCCAAGATGCTCGGCCTCAATATCGCCCGGCTCGCCAAGATCAAGCCGAAGAAGCGGTTGAAGGCAGCGCCGGCGAACGCCGCGCCGGCGAACGCCGCGAAAGCCCAGAAGCGTTGATCCCAACTGCAGAGTGGTAGGTCCGTCCACGTTACGCCGTGTCCGCTGCGGCGGCCGGTGCCGTATTGTTTCAGATCGGAGTGAGCCATGAGTGATTCGCCGAAGATGCCACCGACGATGCTGTACGAGAAGCGCGACCGCATCGCCATCATCACCATCAATCGGCCGGAGTCGATGAACGCCTTCACGGCCGAGATGTTGGCGGCGATGGATACCGCGTTCGCCGATTTCAACAGGGACCCCAATCTGTGGGTCGCCATCTTCACCGCGGCCGGCGAGAAGAGCTTCTGCACGGGAATGGATCTGAAGGAAGCCATTCCAATGGTCACCGGCGGCGATGAGATGGGCTACGGAGACCACACCAAGCGCCCGTTCTCGGATGTCTTCAAGCCGATCATCGCCGCAGTCAACGGGTACTGCATCGCCGGCGGGTTGGAGTTCCTGCAGGGAACCGATCTGCGCATCGTGGCGGAGCACGCCAGCTTCGGCCTGGGCGAGGTGCGCTGGGGGATCATCCCCAGTGGCGGTTCGCACATCCGGCTGCCGCGGCAGATCCCGTGGGCGGTGGCGATGGAGCTGCTGCTGATGGGACGGCCCATCACCGCAAAGCGTGCTTACGACATCGGCCTGGTGAACGAGGTTGTCCCGCTCGACCAGTTGATGCCGACGGCGCTGAAGTGGGCGGAGACGATCTGCAAGAACGGTCCGCTGGCGGTGCGAACGGCCAAAGAGATCGCCGTGCGTGCGCTCGGGCTCGAATCCGGCTTCGTGCTGGAGAAGGCGCTCGCCGCGCGCGTCTTCATTTCGGAGGACGCCAAGGAAGGGCCACGCGCCTTCGTCGAGAAACGCCCGCCGAAGTTCACCGGTCGCTGACGTTTCTGGCGCCCTCTTGAGGCGTGAAGCGTATTGCCTACCGCCCATCGCCAGGAACTATATCCAATACGCCATATGCCAGAGCCTGAGGCAGTGTGCGGCGGGATAGTTCGCCCGGCGCGCCGGCCGCCGGGCTGGAACGCGCCTGGGCCGCCGCCTGCGGTGCCGCATGATCGAGCCGACGTGTGGCCGGGGCCGGGTGAAGACCTGTGCTATCTCGCCGGTGACTGGCGCATTCTCCAGCGCATTCGAGGACATCGCTGGTCGTTGGACGATCTGGTGACGGCATGGTTTGCGGCGCAACTCACCGAGGCGACGCCACCCGCGCGCCTCGCCGATCTCGGCTGCGGGATCGGGGCCGTGCTCTTGTTGCTTGCCTGGCGTTTTCCCCAGGCACGCTGCGCCGGCATCGAGGCGCAGCCACTCAGTGTGGCGTTGGCACGTCGTTCACTCGGGTGGAACGGTGCGGAAGGCCGCTGCGAGGTGCGCCTCGGCGATCTGCGAGATCCTGGCGCGTTTTCGGAGGGCGCGGTTTACGAGCTGGTAACCGGAACGCCCCCCTACCTGCCAGCCGGCACGGCCACCGAGCCGACGCGCGTGCAGCAGGCGCCCTGTCACATCGAGCAGCGTGGTGGCATCGAGGCCTACTGTGCGGCGGCCGCGCGCCTGATGACCCCCAAGGCGCGTTTCGTCGTCTGTCACGCAGCGCCGCAAAGTGAGCGCGCCGTTGCCGCGGCGCGAATGTCCGGACTCGCGATCGAGTCTCGCTGCGACGTGATCCCGCGGCAGGGCAAAGGCGCGCTGTTTGCTGTGTACTCCATGCGGCATGTCGGCGAGGTCAATTGCGTTACGGCGCTGCCACCGCTGGTGGTGCGTGACGCGCACGGTCAGCGCACCGATGCGTTCCGCGTTCTACGGCAGCAGATGGGCATGCCGCCGTAAGGCAGAGCCACCTGGCCCGAGAGCACCCGCAGCCAACAGACGAGCACGGAAAGCCAGCGCTGCGAAGTCTAAAGGCTCGTAGCACGATCACTTCATCCTTCGATCGCGAAGTTGCCCAGGGCGGTAGCGGCCCATAGGTGCTTGGGCGATCCTCCTGTGGCTGGCGCGGGACGGCGGGCTTCGCTATACAGCACGGGTGCGAGCTACTCCGGAGAATCCTTTCGGAATCAGCCCGTTCATGCACGGGTTGGCCAAGCTTCTTTTCCGCCTCGCCGGTTGGAGGACCGAGGGTACTGTCCACCGGCCGCTCCGTTTTGTCGTCATCGCCGCGCCGCACACTTCGAATTGGGACGGCGTCATCATGATGGTGGCGGCCCACATCTTCCGCATGAAGATGGCGTGGTTCGTCAAGGACGCGGCATTCTTCTTCCCGCTCGGGCTGATCATCCGCTCCTTCGGCGGCGTGCCTATCGATCGCTCGGCGCGCCACAACATGGTCGCCCAAGCAGTGGAGCGGTTCCAAAAGAGCGACCAGCTCATCCTCGCGGTGCCGCCCGAAGCCACTCGCAAGAAGTCGACGTCGTGGAAGACCGGTTTCTACCACATCGCCCGAGGTGCCGGCGTACCGATTGTGCTCGGCTATCTCGATTACCGGCGCAAAATAGCGGGCCTGGGACCCGCCTTCACGCCGACAGGCGACATCGAAGCCGACTTCCGGGTGTTCGAGAAATTCTACGCCTCGGTCACGCCGAAGTTTCCCGAGCTTCGCGGCGTGGTGGCGGTCGATCCCAAGTCGATCGCTCGCGACCGCTCCGCGGCGTAACGCGGTGCTGCGAATCCTCAGTAGATGACCTGCTTCTCGATGAGCTGGCGGTAACGCTCCTCCGATAATCCCAGCAGCTCTTTGAAGACGTGGTCGTTGTCCTGGCCGATGCTTGGGCCGGGGTGGACGTTGGCCTCGGTGCGGCTCGTCTTGACGTAGGCGCCGTAAATAGTCTCTTGAAATCCAAGCGGGTGCGTCACCTCGATGAAGGTGCCGCGGGCGCGGTAGTGTGGGTCGTGGAGCAGATCGGCCACGTTGAGGACCGGCGCGGCGGCGACGCCGTGGCGCTGGAGGAGCTGCGCCAGCTCGTAGTCGTTGAAGGCGCGGGTCCACTCGGCCAGACGTTCGTGCAACGCGGAGATGTTTCTGACGCGAACTGCCGGGCTGGCGAACTCGGGCGTCTGCGCCCACTCCGGATTGCCCATCGCCGTCAGTAAACCACGCCACTCCTGGTCGGTGGCGACGGCGATGCTGATCCAGCGGTCCTCGCCGGCACACGGGAACACGCCGTGAGGCGCAGCGGCCGCCAACGGATGCCGGTTACCCATCGGCCCGGCGACGCGGCCGTTGAGTTCGTAGTCCATGAACGCCGGGCCAACCATCTGCATCACCACTTCTTGCTGCGAGTAGTCGATGTGCTGTCCTTTGCCGGTGCGGTCACGGTAGCTGAGCGCGACCAGGACGGCGAAGGCGCCCATGACACCGTTGTACGGATCTGCAAAGGCATTCTCGAAAGGGATCGGTGGCCCGCCGAAATAGCCGGTCAGGCTGTCGATGCCGGTGATGCTACTCAGGCTCAAACCGTAGGTTCTGACGTCCTTGAGTGGGCCGTAGAGGCCGGCAGCGGGCATGGAGGACATGACGATGTCCGGCTTGAGGGCGCGCAGATCTTCATATCCGAGGTGCAGCTCCTGCATCACCCCGGGGCCGAAGTTCTCCACCACGACATCGCTCTTGGCGATGAGTTGCCGGGCTAGTTCCTGCGCCTCGGGCTTCTTGAGATTGAGGCTGACACTGCCGTTGCCCGCCCAGCCGGCGTGGTTCGAGATGCTACGGTCCGGGTCGCGCACGCCCCCGGCGAAGGGAGGCAGCATCCGGGTCAGGTCGATGCGGGCGCGCGATTCGATCTTGTAGACCTCGGCGCCGAGAAAGCCGAGGGTCTGGCCGGTGACGGGGCCAGCCCAGACCCAGCCGAAGTTCGCTACGCGGATGCCTTTCAGTGGAAGTGCCTTTGCCATCTTCAACCTAGATCACGCCGTCACGGTGGAGTCGTTGCAGCTCGGCGGAACTCATGCCCAGGAGTGTTCCGTATACCTCGTCGTTGTGCTGCCCGAGCAGCGGTGCCGGCTTGGTCGGACCGCCCGGGCTCTCCGGCAGCTTGAAGGGCGCGCCGAGATCACGGATCTTCCCCAGCGCCGGATGTTCCAGATCCACGATGTATCCGCGCTCCTTCAGGTGCGGGTGCTCGGCTGCTTCCGCAACGGTGAAGACCGCGGTTATGGGACAGCCAGCAGCCTGGCACAGATCCATGATCTCCCGCTTGGTGTGCTCCATTGTCCATTGCTCGATCAGCGGGTACATGGCGTCGGCGTTCTGCGCGCGGACGAGCATCTCCTGGAACATCTCGAGCTGCATCCACTCGGGGTTGCCCATCACACGGGCGAGCCCATTCCACTGGCCGGGCTCCAAGGCGAGGATCCAGACATGGCCGTCCTTGCACGGAAGGATGGTGGCCGGAGCGCCCAGGGACATTCCGACTCCCGTGCGGCGGTCGAACTTGCCGTCCTGCGCGTACGCCCCGATATTCTGGGAGCCGACGAACAACGCGGCGATGGCTTCGGCGCAGGACACATCGAGCTGCTGGCCGCCGCCTGCTTGTCGCCGTCCGTACACCGCCGCCAGTCCCCACGCAGCCGCGGTCGTGGCGCCGTAGAAATCGGCGGCGAAGGTGCCGTGCTCCAGCGGTACGTCACCGGGCCGGCCGCAGTAGCGGCTGCTGGCACCGCTGAGATGAAACGCGTTCAGGTCGCAGCCGTTCCAGTCGCTGTACGGTCCGGTCTGACCGTAAGGCGTGATCGAGACCATCACCAGGTTCGGATTCACTGGGGAGAGGCTAGGGTAGTCCAGGCCCCAGTCCCGCATCTGTTTCGGGTGATTGTTCTCGATGAGCATGTCGGCTTGCTGCACCAGCCGGAGAAAGATGTCGCGCCCGCGGGCCGCGGTCACGTCCAGTGTGATGCCGCGCTTGTTGGTGTTCATGAAAAAGAACAGGCCGCTCTTTTCGAGATGCGGTTGATCTTGTGGGAACGGTCCCCACTGGCGGGAGAGGTCGCCGGTTCGAGGCGGCTCGACCTTGATGACCTCCGCACCATAGTCGGCAAACAGCTTGCCACAGTAGGGTGCCGACACCAGTTGACCCAACTCGAGGATGCGAATTCCTTCTAGCGCGCCGTCCATCTGTTCAGCCCTGTGCTCAGGAGTCTGTCCTTATTGGCAAATCCCGCCCAAGCAAGCAACGCTGCGGGGAGGAGACTTGCAGGTTCCTCATGGGATGCGCTGATCCCTTTCCGTTCAGACGAGAAAATTGCCGTAGCCGGTGGCGACGGGACGTTCCGGATCGTCCTGCCAAGCGATGACGCGGACGTGGGCGATGCGTTTGCCGAGCTTCACCACTTCCGCCCGAGCGGTCGAGTCCAAAGGCCCGGCGCTTCTGAGGTAGTTGACGTTGAAGTTGATCGGCTTCGGAATGCGGTCGCCGCCCATCTGGTGAATCAACTCCACCAGTGCCGCCATCTCCAGAAACGCGCCGACGACGCCGCCGTGAATTGCGGGCAACCGGCGGTTTCCAACTATGCCGTCACGGAAGGTCAGGTGTGTGATCCACCCTTCCCCGCTCGCCCTCGCCTCGATCCCGATCATGCGGGCATAGGGAATCCTGCTGACGACTTCGTCGGGTGTCATTGCTTACCCCTGCGCGGTCCCGGCAATCCGCTTCAGACGGGTACCGTTTCCAGAATGCCGGGCGGCATCGGGTTCGCCCCCAGCATGTAGGTCAACAACGAAGTCGCGAAGGGGTCGTCCCGATCGTCGTGGTAGGCGACGCCGCGGACGAAGGCGACGTTCTTGGTGACCCTGTAACAGTGGGCGTAGCCGAGGAGATCGCGGCCGGGTGTGGCGGGCCGCAGGTAATCCACCCGGAGGTCGATCGTTGCGATCGACTTCAGCTCGTCGAGGCTGCACATCACGGCGAGGCCACCCGCCTGATCCAGCAGCGTGGTGATCACGCCGCCGAAGACGACGCCACGGCTCGGGTCGCCGATGAGCTTTTCGTGAAAGGGGATCTTGAGCGTCGCCTTGCAGGGGCCTGCGTGCAGCGCGATCACGGGCAGTTCGCGGCAGTGCGGCACATGCTCCATGATGTGAGGGGGATTGTCCCCGAAAAACGCGCTGATGACGTAATTCTTTGCTTCCATGCGCCGAGTCGATATCCTGGACTCCGCGCCGTCCTACGTCAATGGCGGCAGGTACCACGGTCCCCTCGCGCATGGCTGGCGGGCACGCTGGCGCCCTCGTGCGGCGGGAAGGTTGTATCCAGCTAGCGAGCAAGGTATCGGTCCAAACCCATGGAGTTCGGTGGAATCACACTGGTGACCGGTGCGAGCGGGTTCATCGGCAGACACACCGTCGCACAACTTGTGGCGCGCGGCGTGCGGGTGCGGGCGACTGGGCTGCTCCTGCAAGAGAAGTCGTATTTCGATCGTTTGGGCGTGGAGTTCGTCGCGTCAGATCTGACCAGGCCGGAAACCCTGCCTCCTCTCTTCCGTGGGGTGGACCGGGTGTTTCACCTGGGAGCCATCTGCAACCTGTCAACACCCTATGAACGGCTGTATCCGATCAACGTGCTTGGGGTCGATCACATCACTCAGCTGGGGCTCGACGCGGGCGTGCGGAAATTCGTCCACGTCGGCTCGACCAGTGTGTACGGCCGCTACCGGGGAGTGCCGTTCACGGAAGATGCGCCGCGCCATCCCCAGGACGACTACGGAAGGAGCAAACAGGACGGTGAAGATGTGGTGTGGCGCCGCATCCGCGAGGGTTTGGCGGCGGTGATCACGCGCCCCTGCACGGTGTACGGGCCTGGGTGTAACGATGGCGCCGGCAAAGTGTTCTCACGCCGCACTTCGATCCTGGCCATTCCGGGAAGCGGCAAGCAGCGCCTGTCCAACGTGCGCGTCGAGGATGTCGCCGCGGCGGTGGTGCACCTCTCGCATTGCGATGATGCCGTCGGTAAGGCGTTCAACATCGTGGACGACAGCCATCCCACCGTCGAAGAGGCGCTGACGATAGCGGCACGGACGTTTGGCGCGCGTCCGCCGCGGCTGCATCTGCCCATTGGCATGGTCAGAGCGTTTGCCCGTGGGGATGGGCTCATTGCCAAGTTGCGGGGCCGGATTCCGGATCTGGAATACGATGCCGTGCGCTTCCTCAGCGACGATTACCTGGTGGACAACGCCGCGCTGAAAGCCACGGGTTACCGGTTCATCTATCCCGATTTCGAAACCTCGATACGGCAGCTGGTGCTGTCCTCTCCCTCGCTGTGCGGGGACTGTCGATAAATGACCGGCCGCTGGTTTCGTATACCGTATTTTCCGTGTGCTTCCGTAGCGGCGCAGCATGCTGCGCCCCTACATTCGGAGAAAATCGACAGTCCCTTCGCGGGACGGGTGGGGTGAGGGCTCTTCAACGACGCAAGGAGTACATCGCATGCAGGCAGTGGTGATCACGGGAATTGCCCAGGGGATGGGGCGCGAGGTGGCCAGGCTCTTGGCGCGGTCGCAGACGCCGGTGGCGGGCTTCGATGTCGATGTGGAGGGCATCGCGGTGCTGCAAGCCGAGCTGGAAAGGGTGGGCTGCCCTCATCTGTTGACGACGTTGAACATCACCGATCGCCGCGGGATTCTTCACTTCAGAGACATGGTGCTGGGGAAGTTTGGACGGGTCGATGCGGTGCTGTCGAACGTCGGCATCGGGTTCTTTGGCCCCTTCGAGGAAGTGGATCTGGGCAAGGCGCTCACGTGTCTGGAGATCAACGTGATTGGGACGGCGGCCATCTTTCAGGCCTTCATCCCATCGATGCGGGCGAACCGGTCAGGGAAGCTGATCGCCGTGTCGTCGCTGGTCGGGCAGATTCCGTTCCCGTTCGAGTCGATTTATTCGGCGAGCAAGTTCGCGGTCGAGGGGCTGGTGCTTTCCTTGCGTTACGAGGTGGAGCCGTTCGGCATCAAGGTCGCTTTGATCCAGCCAGCGCAGGTGTCCACGGCGTTTGCCGCCAAGATCCACCAGCGGCCCGCGCAAAGCTCGCCGTACTGGGAGCGGGTCGATCGTTTCATCAAGCGCGATGAGGAACTGATCAAGACTGCTCCGACTCCGGCGCAAGCCGCGGCTGAAATCGTCAAGGTGATCGGCGCAGCCAGTCCCAAGCTGCACAATCAGATCGATGCGAAGAGCAGACTGTTCCTGAGGCTCAACCGATTGCTGCCGCAGAGGATGCGTGACGCCCTCCTGCTGCGGCAGATGGACATCAACGTGTGACGGACAAGCGGACCGTCGCCTTCATTCCTCTTCGATCTGCGAATCGAAAAACTTGACCAGATTGCCGCGGTTCTCGGTGGTGTTGAACTCGATGGCGGCGCGCGGGTGCTGGTTGAGCATCCCTGTGATCATGTAGGGAATGTCGAATCCCCAGAGCAACTTCTCGCGCAACGGCTCGATGTGTTCCTGGATGCACTGGAGGACCGGTCGCAGTCGGTACTTGGGATTGTGCAGGAAGCCGATCAGCAGCTCGATGGGGCAATTGCCGGCGCCACGGCCGAGTCCGGCCATGCTGCCGTCGAGCAGGTTGGCGCCCATGATCACCGCCTCGATGGTGTTGGCGTACGCCAACTGCTGATTGTTGTGGGCGTGCATGCCGATGGTCTTGCCACGCGGCCCCGCCAGACGAAAGAATTTCTCCAAGAGGTAGCGAATCTGCTCGCTGTAGAACGACCCGAAGCTGTCGACCAGATAAATGACATCCACCTCGGAATCCGCGAGAATGGCGATCGCCTCGTCCAGCTCCCACTCCGGGATGGTCGAAGCCGCCATCAGGTTCAGCGTGGTTTCATAGCCTTTGTCGTGGGCGTCCTTGATCATGTCCAGGGCGACGGGGATCTGATGGATGTAGGTGGCAATCCGGATCATGTTCAGCACGCTCTGGCTGCGGGGCAGGATGTCCTCGTGATAATCGGTGCGTTCCGCATCGGCCATGACCGAGAGCTTCAACGGCGTATCATTGTCGCCGACGACGCGGCGCAGGTCGTCCTCGTTGCAAAATTTCCATTTCCCATATTGCGGTCCCACGAAGATGCGCTGGGACGCTTTGTATCCGAGCTCCATGTAATCGATGCCAGCTTGGACGCACGCCGCGTACACAGCCCGTACGGTCTTCTCTTCGAACTGGTGGTTATTCATGAGGCCGCCGTCGCGAATGGTGCAGTCCAGGATCTTGATTTCCGGGCGATACGTAAGCCACCGGCGGGCTGAGCCCTCTTGCTCTTTACTCGTTTTTGCTTCCACGGTTTGGTCTCCTGCGCCAGGGCTGGCTTCAAGTGCCAACCCCTGCAATTCAGATGAAACGATTGACATTCCCCAGCCGAAAAAGCAAAGCGGACGGCGTTGATTCTCGACGCGCCGACCGCGGGGTGGCGAGCACCCGCCTGCCTGAGCCGCCGCGAAGGCTTATGTTGCGAAGGCTTATGGAGAAACCCGGGGGGAGCAGCTAAAAGTGGCAGAAGCTAATATGCCTCCTTTTTGAAGGCCCTCAGACAGTATGGACGGACATGCTAAACAAGATGTCTTTGTCGAGAAGTTTGTCACCTTACGCAAGCTCGTCGCCACACCCCAGCTTCAACAGGCCAAAACGCTGCTTGCGGGCGAGCCGGAGAAGCCGTTGCTGCGGGCCTTGCTGGAGTTGGGATTCATCAGTGACGCCGACGCCAAGACCATCCTGCAACTCTATGAGAAGAGTGTGGCCGATCAGCCACGCGGGCCGGCGGCACAGACGCTAGCCCAGCCGGCTGAGGGGCCGGCGCCCCCCGGCTCATCCAGCAGCCCACCCGGGGCACAACCCATTACGCCACCGGTCCCAGCGATTCCCGAGGCGGACGCTGAGCGCATCGCCGCTTTCAATCATCTCCATGATTACTTGAACTATGCCCGCGAGGTGAGTGCCTCCGACCTCCATCTGAGCGTCGGCGCTCCGCCGGTGATTCGGAAGTACGGCCGGCTGTGGCCGCTTTGCATGGAGCCGTTGGCGCCCGAGCAGACTGAGAGGCTGCTGTTTCAGATCCTGACGGAGGAGCAGAGGACATCCTGTCGGGAACACAAGGCACTGGATTTCTGCTACCGGGCGCCGGATCTGGGCCGTTACCGCAGCTGCATTCTGAAACAGCGGACGGGATGGGACGGGGCCTTCCGCGTGATTCAGTCGAAGGTCCCGACCTTCGACGAGCTCGGTCTGCCCGAGCAATTGCGGCGACTGACAGAGTTCAACCAAGGCCTGGTCTTGATCACCGGCCCAAATGGTTGCGGAAAATCAACCACCATGGCCGCGATGGTTGAGCTGATCAACCAAGGTCGCGGTGAGCACATCATCACGATCGAGGACCCGGTCGAATACAATTTCGTGCCGGCGCTGTCGCAGATCAATCAGCGGGAAGTTGGCTCGCACACCAAGAGCTTCGCGGCGGCGTTGCGGGCCGCCCTGCGTGAAGATCCGGACGTCATCGTCATTGGAGAGCTGCGTGATCGGGAAACCGTCTCCCTAGCCATCACGGCTGCAGAAACCGGCCACTTGGTGTTCGGCACGATGCATACGACGTCAGCGGCGCGGACTATCGACCGCATCCTCGATGTGTTTCCACCGGACGAGCAGCCGCAGATCCGCAGCATGATTTCCGAGTCGATCAGGGGGATTGTCTGCCAGCAACTGATTCCGCGTCGCGACGGTAGCGGGCGAGCGCTGGCGCTCGAAGTCATGCTGAATACGACGGCGGTCGCCAACCTGGTGCGCGAACGCAAGCTGTTTCAGATCCCATCCATCATCCAGACCTCGAGGCAGCAAGGGATGATCCTCTTGGACAATTCCTTGTTGGATCTGGTCAACGCCGGTGTCATCGATGGCGTGGAAGCCTATTACGCATCCGACAACAAGGCGCACTTCCTGAAATGGGCGCCGCGGATCGATGGCATGGCGGCCGAGGGATAGCCGATGGCCAAGATCGATCAGCTATTCGACTTCATGATGGGCCAGGACGGGTCGGATCTGCATTTGGCGGAGGGGCAGCCGCCGAAGATCCGGCGCCATGGGCGCCTCATGAAACTGGACCACCCCGTGCTGACGGCCACGATGATGCTCGAGTACCTCCAGGAGATCTGCCCTGCGGAGCGCTGGCAGCACTTCCTGCAATCCGGGGATTTGGACTTCGCCTACGTGCTCGGCGAAAAGGCGCGCTTCCGTTCGAACTACTTCTACCAGGCCCACGGCATGGGGGCCGTATTCCGCACCATTCCCAGCAAGATCAAGACGGTCGATGAACTCAACTTGCCCGCGGTGTTGAAAACCTTCAGCTTGTTGCGCTCGGGGTTGGTGTTGGTGACTGGGCCAACCGGGTCCGGCAAGTCCACCACGCTGGCGGCGATCGTTGATCTCATCAACGAGACCAGCGCGCGTCACATGCTGACCATCGAAGAACCGATCGAGTTCGTGCACCTCAACAAGAAATCGATCATCTGCCAGCGCGAGGTCGGCATCGACGTGAACTCCTTTGCCGACGGGCTGCGAACCGCCGGGCGCCAGGATTGCGACGTGATCCTCGTGGGCGAGATGCGCGATTACGAGACCATCTCTCTCGCCGTCAGCGCCGCAACGACAGGCTCCTTGGTGTTCGGGACCTTACACACCAATTCCGCCGTCAAGACGGTGGACCGGATCATCGATGCCTTTCCGGCGGCACAGCAGGCGCAGATTCGCACCATGCTGGCGGATTGTCTCAAGGGCGTG
>DASVHW010000259.1 GCA_036382395.1 Candidatus Binatia bacterium
GCCGAACGTCGTCTTCGGCTATGCCCTCGACCTCTCGCGGTGTATCGGCTGCCGGCGCTGCGTCTACGCCTGCGTGAAAGAGAACAATCAGTCGCGCAACCCGCAGATCCAATGGATCCGCGTGCTCGAGATGGAGAAGGCGAGGGGCATCGACTTCGAGGTAGCGAACCCGTACTACAACCCGGAGCGCGTCCCTGATCCCGATCACTTCTACGTGCCGGTTGCCTGCCAGCAGTGTCGCCAGCCGCCATGCACCTGGGTCTGTCCGGTCGGGGCGACGTGGCAGGAGCCGGACGGCATCGTGGTGATCGACTACGACTGGTGCATCGGCTGCCGCTGTTGCATGGCCGCATGTCCCTACGGCGCGCGCCACTTCAACTTCGGCGAGCCCGAGCTGCCATCGACAGAGCTGAACCCGAACACGCACTACCTCGGCAACCGGCCGCGACCGCGAGGAGTCGTCGAGAAGTGCACGTTCTGCATTCAACGCGCGCGGGTTGGCCGCTATCCGGCGTGCGTCGAGATCTGTCCGGTCGGGGCACGTAAGTTCGGCAACCTGCTCGATCCCGAGAGCGAGATTTCCCGCATCCTCCGGGAGAAGCGGGTGTTTGTGCTCAAGGCCGAACTGAAAACCGAACCGAAGTTCTACTACTTCTACGGAATTTAGCGAGGAACCATGGGACCAGTGAAGTTCGCCGCAACAAGTGCTCGTTTTGTCCTCAGTGGAGGGAAGGCCTACTGGCTGTGGATCGGCTTGCTCCTCACGCTGATCGTCTGGGGCGGGCTTGCGTACGTCGACCAATTCCGCGCCGGGCTGATCGTCACGAACATGCGCGACCAGGTGTCGTGGGCTTTTTACATCGGAAACTTCACCTTCCTTGTCGGCGTGGCCGCGGCCGCCGTCATCCTCGTCATCCCGGCGTACGTCTATCACTGGGGACCGATCAAAGAAGTCGCGATCCTGGGTGAGATTCTCGCGATCAGCGCGATCGTGATGTGCCTGCTCTTCGTGACCGTCGACATGGGTCGCCCGGACCGGTTCTGGCACCTCGTCCCCGGCCTTGGCCGGATGAACTTCCCGAGCTCTGTGCTCGCCTGGGATGTGCTTGTGCTGAACCTCTACCTTGTCCTGAACCTGGTGATCGTCACGCACATCCTCTACCGCGGCATGCAGGGGCGGCCGTACAATCAGCGTCTGGTCGTGCCGCTCGTACTCTTCTCGGTCCCGGCGGCCGTCGGCATCCACACCGTCACGGCGTTCATCTACGCCGGTCTGGCGGCGCGCCCGTACTGGAATGCCTCGATCCTCGCCCCACGCTTTCTATGCTCGGCCTTCTGTTCGGGGCCGGCGGTCATGCTCGTTCTCTTCCAGATCCTCCAGCGCACCACCAAGATTGCGATCAAGGACGCCGCGATCTGGAAGGTGGCCGAACTGATGGCGTACGCCATGTTTCTCAACCTCTTCCTGCTTGGCGCCGAGCTCTTCAAAGAGTACTACTCGGCAACCGAGCATCTCATCCATTTTGAGTACCTCTTCAAAGGCGTCCATGGTCACCATGCGCTCGTGCCTTTCGCCTGGGCCTTCGTTATCTGCGGCATCACCGCTTTCCTCCTCTTTCTGTTCCCGGCAACACGGCGTAACGTCATCACGCTGAACCTGGGCTGCCTGCTCATCTACGCAAGCGTGTACATCGAGAAGGGGATGGGACTGGTCATGCCCGCCTTCACGCCCGACACCCTCGGCGAGATCTACGAGTACACACCGACGCTCCACGAACTACGGATCGGTGCAGCCATTTTCTCAACCGGCTTTCTCGTCTTCACGATCCTCTGCAGAATCGCCATTCCCATCATGACGGGCGAATTTGCCAAGGCGCATGCGCCGGCAAGCGCTCGCAAACCTGGACAGTTGGCGGTCCAAGCTAGCGGAGCAGCCTGACCGAACGCGCCGCACGGCCATGGGACTTCGCAAAAGAAATTGGTGCGGTGTCCCATGGCTGGTAACTGTATCCAGGCATTCCCGCACGACCTGATCACCTGGCTGCACCCCGCGCCGCTACCCAGCGTGACGAGTTCATCGACGGTGCCCCGACCATCGCCATTGCAGTCGCCGACGCACGCCCCGTCCCGCGGAAGGTCGTCTTCATCAACATCCCCCTTACGGATTGAACGTCGAGACGTTCCAGTAGATCCTCACGGCCTCGCACGAGCGTTCCTAGTCACGCACCTCCCGGGTCCGCTGCGCACGAACCGCCTTTCTCCCGCTGCGCCTCGCTGTCGCAGGACGAGGGACCGTGCGCGGCACGGACTCGGCTCTTTCGCCTCGATGACGAGCGGGCGAAAACCCACAGGACGGAAGGGTGCGGCAGCGTCGAGTCGCGCATGGCCTCAGCGATAGCCGAAGACTTCCGCCCAGAGAATGAGAAAGATCAGAAGAAGACCGATCGTCAGGGCGGTCGCGCCGAAGATGCGGAAGCCACGCACGACGTAGTACGGCATGGGCTCCACGAGGTGGTTCTCGAGCTCGCCGGAGGCGACGAGTTGTTCGTACTCGCGCGGGCGATCCGCCTTGAACTCCTCGATCGGGACGCTGCCGGTGAAGATCACGGTGTCCATCGGGAACCGATCGGGCCGGAAGTGCGTGTTGAAGAAATGCACGGTGAAGATGAAGCCGACCGCGAGTAGTGCCTCGTCCGAGTGGATGATCGTGGCGACGTTGATCGCCCAGCCCGGGAGGAACAGCGTGAACGCCTCCGGGAACCAGAGCACGAGTCCCGTCGAGCCGATCATGATGATGCCCCAGAAGACCGCGAAGTAGTCGAACTTCTCCCAGTAGGTCCAGTGGCCGTATGCCGGGCGCGGGCCCATGCCGATGAACCAGCGGAACGTCTGGCCCGCCTCGCGCAGATCGTTCTTGTTGGGGAGCAGCGACTCTCGATCGAGCAGAAACTGCGCCCAGGTCTTGTGGGAATGTATCTTCTGGAGCACGACGTCCACGACGTGAATGCCCGCATAGGTGAACGTGATCAGCGCGCAGATGCGGTGGATGATGCCGGCCGCCGCGAAGCCTCCGAGCCAGCGTGAGAGCGCCGCGGCCCAGGGAAGATAGGAGAACTTCAGCGTCATGCCGGTGAGGGCGAGGCCGAGGAAACTGATGATGACGAGGATGTGCAGCTGCCGCGTGCGCGCGGTGAAGCGTCGGACTTCCTTCCCGTGTGACTGAGCGGCCAGCGTCTTGCGCTCCTTCATCAGCTGCCATGAGCGCGGCAGCCACAGCAGCGTGTGAACACCGGCGACCACGAGCGTGCCGACCAGCAGCAGGGTCATGAACCAGAACGTGTAGAACAGGACCGGGTACTTGTACCTTTCGTGATGCGTCGCGTGCGTGAGATACCCGGCGAACTGACGGTGCGAGCCGGGATGACACTTCCCGCAGGTCTCGACGATGTTCTGGCGCGACAGATGCGAGGCCGGGTCGCTCGGCGGCAGGATGTCGTGCGCGCCATGGCAGTCGTGGCACTTGGCCGTGGCGGCGAATCCGAGCTTCGATACCTTGCCGTGGAACGTCTCGAAGTAGCTTTTCGTGACTTCCTCGTGGCAACGGCCGCATTGGGTGAGGACGGCGAGCTTGAAGCCCTCGCTGTCCGTGCGCGTGATCTGGTGGGAGGTGTGGCAGTCCGGGCAATGCGGCAGCGGCTTGTCGCCTTTGTAGACCAGCGGAGAGTGAATGCTGGCGCGGAACTTCTCGTAGATGCCGTTGTGACACTTGGCGCAGGTCGCAGCGATGTTGTTCGGGTTGACGGTCGAGCGCTCGTCGCTGGCGGGCAGCTCGCGATGCGCCGTATGGCAATCGGCGCACATCGCCGTCACGACCAGCCCGCTCTGGATCAGGCCCTTGCCGTGGATGCTCTCGACGTAGCTCTCCACGATATGGTGTTGATTTCCTTGGTATCGCACCGCCGCCTTCTGGCCCTCGCGGTGGCACTGGCCGCACAGGTTCGGCACGTTCATGGCGAACGTGGTGGCCTTCGTATCCTTGTGGCCGCGGGTGTTGTGCACGCCGTGACAGTCCTGGCAGACGGGCGCATTGGTATCGCCCCGCGCCGCGAGGGTACCGTGGATGCTGATGGCGAACTCCTTGACCACCTCCGCGTGGCAGATCGAGCAATCCACCTTGGTGCTCACGGTCGAGCAGGGGCGCTCGGCGAACGGGTCGGTGCCCGTGTGACACTTGGCGCACGAGGTGTTGCGATGGATCGAGTTGCGGATCTCTTCGCGGCTCATCGAGAGTGAGATGGTCTTGCCGTCGCGTTGGACGCTGAGGTCCGGATTATCGTGGCACTTCAAGCACTGCTCGTCGGCAATGCCTTCCTCGTAAAAGATTCTGCGAACCTTGTGCGGCGCGTGACAATCGACGCAGATCGGGACCTTGTTCGGCTCCTTTTCCCACAGCGCGCCGCGGATGACCTTACGGTGCACGGCTTCGATCTGCCCGTGGCACTTCTTGCAGAGCTGCGGGATGTTGTCGCGGAAGATGCTCGAGCGCGGATCGGTATGGGGCAGGACGTTGTGAGAGGTGTGGCAGTCGATGCAGACCGCAACCACCGTGAGCCCGCGCTTGAAGAGGCCCTCCCCGTGCATGCTCTCCGAGTAGTGCTCGAGGATCTTGTCCTGCGGAATGTCATAGGTCTGGGTGACCGGCGTGCCTTCCTTGTGGCACGAGCCGCACACGAACGGGATGCGAAAGCGGGCGACGCGCGATTCCGGCGACTTGACGTCGACGATGTCGTGCGTCCCGTGACAGCTCCAGCAGCGCGGCGCGAGCGGCGCTCCCGCGCTGACCTCGCGACCGTGCAAGCTGCCAGCATAGACTTTGGCGACGTCCTCGTGGCATCCGCCGCAGTTGACCGGGGCAACCTTCTCGGCGTGCGGAAAGTCGGTCTTCACAAGGTCGGCGTGACAGCCGGTACACTCGACCGTCGCATGGACGCTGGCGGAGAACTTGGCTGCGTCGACGACGATGTCGCGGCCGTCCGATGCGGTGAACCCTTCCTGCCCATGACATGCCAGGCAGGCCTCGGTCTCCGCGCGAGACGTCCCGCTTGCGAGCGTTACGAACATCGCCGCGACGGCGCCAACCAGCAGCGCTGTCCGAAAGTGGCGCCGGAAAGCGTGTCGCGATGTCGAGCATCGCCTGAGTTCGTTCTGCATCAGGACCATTGTGTGCCGTGCGGGTCCGTAGAGTCGTCCGCCGCCGCGTCTTCGGGCGCGGTGCGCTCCATCACTCGACTCGCTGGCGGGCGCCCGTCCCACCATGTCCAGTCCATCGGATAGACGTCGGGGTCGAAGATCACCCAGTAGAAGTGCCACACGAGGATGGCGAGTGAGGCCAAGATCGCTTCGTAGAAATGCACGGCGGTGACGACGTCCGGAACCCAACCGGGGAGATACTGCAGTGTCAGGTTCGAAAACCACAGCGTGAACCCGGTCACGGCCATGACCGCCGAACCCCACATGAACGCCAGGTACTCGGCCTTCTCGGCGTAGTTGAAGGTCGTGCCGCTGTGTGGCGGCGTGCGCCGCACGCGGAAGTAGTACGCCAGCGTGCCGAACAGCACCTTGGCGTCGTGCAGAGACGGCAGCATCCCAAAGACAATGCACGTCCGCAGGCGCCGGTCCACGCACAGCTGTCCGATGTGCCACACCAGGGCGACGATCATGACCACCGCGGCGATGCGGTGGGTGAGGCCGCGGAGACCCAGCGGACCCTCCCAGTAGACCAGCGGGGCTGCCCACCAACTCTCCGGATACTTCAACGCGAAGCCGGTGTAGACGAGCAACGAGAAGCTCGCCATCGTCAATCCATGCTGCCAGCGCAGTGGCCGGATCATGCGTTCCGGCTGTCCCGGCGGCACTGGCGGCGGTCCCGTCCGCGGGCGCCGCGCCTTCCGCGAGAAGTCCAGCGCGTTGTGCGCGAACATCCCGCCGATGGTCAGGGCGATCAACCACAGATAGATCCACCGTACCCAGGAGGCCGCCCACGTGCCGACGGCGTCGCTCGATCCGTGCACCGAGCCGATCGTGAAGCGCGCGCCCGCACCCGGGTGACACTTGCTGCAGGTCGCCGCCAGATTCGCCGCATTGATTGACGACCGCGGGTCGGACGAGCGGCGAATATCGTGCACGCCGTGGCAGCTCGAGCAGTTGGCGACCGTGGCCTTCCCGGCACGCGCCGCCAAGCCGTGGTAGCTGTCCCGAAAGGCCGACACCTTCTGCGGATCGAAACCGTACTTTTCACTCAAGCGCCAACTGGCATGGCAGCGGCCACACGTTTCTGTGGCGACCTTCGTCGCCGAGACCGGCGATGAAGTATCCGCGGGGCTGAGGATGTGGTGCTCGCCGTGACAGTCGGTGCACACCGGCGCGTCACTGACCCCGCGCGCCAGCGCCTCACCGTGCACACTCTCCCGATAGGTCGCGAGAATATCGGCGTGGCACTTGCCGCAGGTATCAGGCACGTTGGCGCGCAATATCGTCGAGCGCGGATCGGTGTTGTTCAGAATGTCGTGCGAGCCGTGGCAATCCGAGCACACCGCCGCGTGCTTGCCTTTGGCGACGGCACGAGCGTGCACGCTTTGCAGATAGGCCTCGGCCGGCCGCACTACCGGGATCCGGAACTTCTTCGCCATCTCGACGTTGGCGTGACAGCGTGCACAGGTCGCGGCCATCTTCGACCAGTGCGTCGTCGCTGTCGGCTCGGTATGCGGCGTGACCGCGTGGATGTTGCCGTGACAATCCGTACACGTTGCCGCCTCGCCATTGCCCTTGGCTCTCGACCTCCCGTGTACGCTATTCTGGTAGGCCCCCACGGCGTCTTCGTGGCACGTGACGCAGGTATTTATGGCCACGCGCGTCGGCTTCTGTTCGTGCGGAACGGTTGTGGCATCCGCGTGGCAGGTGACGCACGAAAGCGGGGCATGCACCGAGGCACCGAAGGCATCGGCGCCCACAAACAGGGCACGGCCTTCCGGGTCGCCAAAGCCCTCCGTTCCATGACAAGCCAAGCACGCTTCGTCTGTAATCTCCTCTGCTGCTGCTTCGTCCCGAAGGAGAAGCGCGCCAAGAAGGGCGACTGCGAGCAATACGATTCTCTTAGGCGTCATGGCATTTCGAGTCATTTGCCTTCTCGGACTTCGCCCGCGCCATTGGCGGCGCTAGACTCGCCCGCGGCTAGCTAGCCACGTTGGGCTCCACAGTTCCGGCCGCCGGCGTGTCCCAGGGCGGCAATATCTTCATCAGGACGGCCAGCACCAGGAACGGCACCAGCAGCAGTGCGATCGCGGTGAGTAACCCCTCGATGCCGACGATCTCCATCTTGTACGTCGTAAGACCGGAAAGACTCTTGGAAAACATCTGACCGCCGATCACGACATTCCACCGCGTGCTGAATATTCCCAGCTGAATCAACAACACAGAAAGAAAATATAACAGTCTCTTCAGCTCGTCGTTCAGATTCAGGGTTTTGATGGCGACCATGATGCCGAGCGGCGCAAGCATTCCGAGCAGGACCTGCATGACCAGGAGGCTGATGATCAGCTTGTTGAACACCAGTTGCGACAGGATTTTGATCGATTCTTCGCTCTCATAGAGCCGGTGGATGAAATCAAGGCACTCGAGCGAAAAGTCGACGATCACGGCATAGAACAAAAACGACGCCATCTTTTCGAGGCACTTCATATCGATTGCCTCGCCCCGGAGCGGCAGAACCACCATGTACAGCAGGATGACCAGCGCAATTCCGGACACAATCGCAGAAAACAAGAAGACGATCGGCATCAACACCGAGCTCCACCAGGGATTTGCTTTGATCGAGCCAAAAATGAACCCAACATACCCGTGCAGCAAGAAGGCCGACGGGATACCGACGATGGTGATGACTTTCATGGCCTTCCGATCAAATTCGAGCGCCCCAGGGCTAACATCATTGGAGAACAGCGCCAGCGCCCGGTGGATCCACTTTATCGGCCCATGCTCTTGCCGGGCCCACAGGATGAGGTCCTTCCGATACGCGAACCATACTTCGAGCAAGAGAACAGCCATGAGATACCAAGCGTACACGAAACCAAACATGGCCATGGCCGAGGTTACATTTGGGGTAAGGAGGACCTCGAACCCGCGCTCCGGATGGCCGAGATGCATGAGCAAGGGCAGCGGCGCAATCAGCAGGAACGCCAGCGCAGTCAGGAGGGATAACTTGTACGTGGGCTGCACTTCCTTCACGTTGAACACCTTCACCAACGATGCCAGGATAAATGCGCCGGCAACCAGCCCAGTGAGGTAAGGATACACCACGATCAAAATGGACCAGTGGATATCGATGTCATTCGGGTAGATGTACCCCTGGACCTGTTTCGTGAGTCCCGTCAGCCGCTCAATCATCTCAGGGGTCATTTCACTTCTCCGTCGAGATTCGCGTAATAGACCTTCGGTTCGGTGTTCAGGTGCGGCTTGAGCACGAAGATCTTGTTCATGCGCTTCAATCTTGCGAGGGGACTCGCAACGCTGTGGGTGTCGCCAAAGACTCGGGCCTGCGTCGGACACACCTCGACGCATGCCGGCAGCAGTCCTTTCGATATCCGGTGGTAACAAAACGTGCACTTGTCAGCGGTGTCCGTTTCGGGATGCAAGTAACGCGCGCCATAGGGACAGGCTTGGATGCAGTACCGGCAGCCGATGCAGGTTTCACTGTTGACCAACACCACACCGTCCTCGGTCTGGAACGTTGCGCCGACGGGACAGACTTGAACGCACGGCGGGTTGGCGCATTGGTTGCACAACTTCGGAACGAAAAAGCTCCGGAGGATGTCCCGTTCGGCCACTACTTCGCTCGTCGGGTTGGTCAGCGTGCCGATGCTCTGAATGTTGACGTCGCCATCATTCTTGACGACGTAGCGCTCAACCCAGGTACGGAAGAAAAAGGGCTCTCGGGGGACATCATTCTCCATCTTGCACGCATCCATGCATCTGCCGCAGCCGATGCACTTGTCGACATCGACCCCCATCCCGTACCAAGGCTTGTTTGCGGCCTTTCCACCCTTGGTTGACGCGGCAGCAGGCTTCCCGCCAAAGAGCCCGACCGGCAGGCCCAGCATCGCCAGAACGGAGGCGATCTTTTGGAGGAATAATCGTCTATTCATGATGCACCTCCGGCATGTGTGGATAGTGGCATTGCCAACACAGATATTTCTCGCCATGCGTCGCTAGCTCGATCTTCGGAGGGCCTTCGACTTTGGAATCCATCCCATGGCATTGCGCACAGAACTCCCGAGCGGTGGGCTTGCTGGGTCTGATATTCCGCGGACTGACCTTATGCTGCTCTGGCGTCACGTGGCACGTGGTGCACTCGAGAAGCGCGTGAGGCGACACGGATTTGGTTCGCTCAATCCCGGCGTGGCATGCCGTGCATTCCCCGGGAACCGTCGGTGGCTTCGGATCGTGCGGCCGGTGGCAGGTGATACACGGCTTCATCGGATTGTGCGTCACCGGGTTGATCTGCGGAAACCCTCTCGGCCGTGACTGGTTATAGGCATGGCACATGGGGCAGAATTGCCGGTCGCGTGGCGCCGGCGGTTTGATATCAGCCGGGTTCTCGATGTGATCTTTCGCGGGACCGTGGCACGTCTCACAGGAGACGTTGCGGTGATAGCCATCCTTCTTCAGGTTCACTTCCGCCTCGTGACAGTCGGCGCATGCGCTTGCACCGGCGTACTTCACCTCGCGTGCCACTTCCCGCTGAATCGCCGTGTCACGTTGCAGTTTACGGTTTGTCAACGAGGGAGGAAGGAACGAGAGGACCAGAGACACCGCTGTAACCAGAAGGACCACCACCACTCCAAGTCGGATGGCCGCATCTGGCAATTTGGGAAAGATCTTATTCATTCGCCTCGTTCCTTTCGAAGGCAGCCTGGGCAGCAGATATTTGAAGCGCATCATTTCTCTTCACCCGCACACGGCGGGGCTACGACTCGACATGGCATTTCGTGCACTCCGCTCCTTCCGGGATGTCGTCACCCGATGGGACGTCGGCGCTATGGCAGGTAACACACAGGGCATGACCCAGCTTAGGCAGCGCAGTCGCCGAGTGCGCGAAGGCGCGGTGCGGTGCTTGCGCCACTCCAACGTGACAAAGCGCGCAATCGACACCCGATTCTACATGCTTGTCGTGCGGGAACCGAACCTTGTCCGACACTCGCCCGATATCTGCCGTATGGCAGCCAAGACACTCCTCCGCCGCCACCGCCATCGGCTTGGTAATGCGCGTGTGACAACGCTCACAGTCCTCAGCCCCGATTTTCATCACCCCGTGTTTTTCCCTTCCTTGGTGACAGACGGTGCAGCGCAAGCGGCCGGACACCACATGTTTGCCATGAGGAAACTCCCGGCCGAACGCGTTACCGGAGATGTACTCGATGCCGAAGTGACACTGCAGGCAATCGGCTTCGTACGGTGCCTGGACCCACGCGGCGCGGGCCGGTTTTCCGTCGCCTGCGGCTCCAAGCGCGGCCAGGCTGGCGCGATGGGCACTCTCGAGCAGGTCTAGGGCGTAGCCGGGGTTGTGAATTCCCCGTCCTTGCTCGACTAGAGAGACGTTGTCCTCGGCCTCTTTCAGAAGCTTACCTTGGATCGCATCACTGTTAGCCTCCGCTCGTTTTTTGCTCTCCCGCAACTCGGCCTTCACGCCCTCGAGTCTTTTCCCCAACCCGAGCTGCCAACTCCGATAGATGGTGAGGTATTTCGGACCGTGGCAGGACATGCAACTCACCTCGCTGGCGCGACCGAACTCGGAGCCGGGCACGTTGTGACAAGCCTCGCACCGCACCCCAGCCAGATACATCGCCGCGGGTCGGGGATTCACGCCCTTCCCACTAATCCCGCGGTAGAAGTCACGCACCGCGGAGTGGCCGGCAGCGGAGCTGTGACAGCTCTTGCATTCGGCCGCCAGAGCTTCCTCCCGCGCCGGGATCTTGTGCGTAATTTCGATATGACAGTTGAGGCATTCGACCTTGTGTTCGGTCACGTGCATGCGATGGAGGAACTCCGTTTTTCCATAGAGATTCAGGCGGGAGGTATCGTTGTGGCAGGTGTAGCAACGCTCACGTGGCACTTCGCCGTTTCCCCGCACCACGCCTTCGTGACAGAGCGTGCAGTTCATATCGAGCCGCTTCACCTCGCCATGATCGAACGAGAGCCCGGCCGTCGTGATCGTCTTCTCCGGAATCTCGTGGCAAAGCGTGCAGCGTGCCGTGCCTTGATTCAAGGTGGTGTTCTTGAAGTGGCACAGAAAACAGGTGCTGCCAGTCACTGCAATGTGGCTGCCCTGCACGATCTGCGAGTGGCAACTGGTGCACCGCAGGCGCTTCTCCCTTCGCAACTCAGTGAGGTGAGGCTGATGGTCGAAGAGGACACCGCGATAGAGCTCCTTGCCCAGCAAAACCCGCTTGGTGTGGCAGCCGCTGCGCAAGCAGCTGAGGTCGTCAACCTCGGCCCACGGGTTGGTCGAGTAGGTGCCCGTGAAGTACCGCGCGACCATCGCCAACGCTTCATACTTCTTCCGAACCTCGGATTGAATCCCCGGCGGGATGTGGCATTCAACGCACAAGACATCCTTGTGACTCGAGGTGCGCCAAGACTCGTAATAGGGCGCCATGTAGTGGCAGCTCCCGCAAAAGCGTGGCTGCGAGGTGATCTGGATCGAGAGAAACATGAACGCAATCGCAGACGGGACGAAAATCGCCAGCGTAACGACGATTCTTCTTCCCCATCTGCTTACGCTCTCTCGCATGGTCTCGAACTGCTTTCCATCGCCTGACGCCTAGTCCGACATTCCCGCTTCGTCCAAGGCTCGCCGGGCTTCCACTTCTGCCTTGGCACGCAGCCGGCGCCGTTCTTGCCGGTACAGGTAGGCGATACCGACGGCAAAAAGGAGCAGCACCCACACCGCCGCCAGGACGATATACCGCAGGCGCATCTCTTCCTGGACGCCGTGCACCGAGGCCCGTACTTCCTCGCCGATCGATCGGGCGTTTCGGGTGAGATCCTCCACGCGATCGGTATTGAGGGAATGTTGCACCGGAAGTGCTTCCATGAAATGTGCGCGCGCCTGCTGCAAACGGGGGCGATACCGGGTTATCGTTGGAGAGAACTCTTCAAACTCAGTCAGCTCACTAAGCGCCGTCTCCAAGGATTCATTTGTTTGCGCCAGGATCGTCTTCAGCTTCTGCCCCGTCAGAAATGCTGCGCTGTCGCGTGCATGACAGCTCGGGCACGCCGTATCGAAGATCAGTCGATCTGGCCGCGGCGTGTCATGATACCCGTGGCAACTGATGCATTCCGACATCTTCTGTTCTTCGACTGCCTTCTTGTGTGGGCTCTCGTTGAAGTACTCGCGGGTGCGTGCATGGCAATGTCCGCATACCGTCCCGGCCGCACCTTCAAGGGGGGCCGCACCATGCTCTCCATGACAGGTTGTACAAGTCGGAGCGGATGGGTGTTGATCAACGAAGAGGGCTTCGCCGTGGACACTCCGGCGGAACTTATCCACCTGATCGGCAGGAAGCTTGTAGGTGGCCATGAGTTCCTGGTCTGCGTGGCAACGACCGCAGGTCGTAGGAATGTTGCGGACCGCAACAGGGCTGTTGGGCTCCCCCCGCGGAAGGATCCCGTGCACACCATGGCAATCGGTGCAAACGGCCACGTGCGTATCGCCCTTCGCCAGCAGCAAGCCGTGCTGCGAGGTCAGATACTGGGCGTATTGATCGGTCGGAAGACCGAACGGCTTCATTCGGTTCGGATCTGCATGGCATGAGGCGCACAGAGCAGGAACCTCCGGGCGGAGGGGCTTCCCGATGTACTTCTTCTGGAGGGAATGCGCTTCGACAGTCAGAACCGCAGGATCCCCCCCATGGCACACGGTGCAGCTGAACTCTTTCCCGTGCACGCTAGTCTCATACTCGATTCGAACGTCGGGATGGCAAGTGCGGCACGACTCCTCTGCCCAAGCCTCAAGGGACAGCAGCAACAACAAACTGGCAAAGGAGCACAAAACCCGAATAGGCATGGCTAGAAGAAGTACTCCCTCACCCCCAGCAAGACCCACGCACCAACGACGAGCAGCCCCAGCAGCAAGCGCACGGTTCTTCCCCTGGCTGAGTCCACGATTCCAGCATCAAGAACGGGGAGAAACAAGAGGAGGAAGAAGGCCGCGAAGGCCAAGAGGACAGCGATCGGAGTCGAAACCGCTTGGAGCAGTTGGTGCACCGGCATGAGATACCACCGCGGCTGCACCCCGAGCAGCGGCGATACGGGATCAGCCTGCTCCCCAAGATGTGACGGGAAGAGAATGGCAATCGACAGAAGCAGCCCGAAGGTCAACAGAAAGGCAATATAGAGGTCCACCAGAAAATCCGGGAAGAAGGGGATGGAAGGAACCGGTGGAACACCCCCTCGTCGAGCCGGCTGCTTGAAACCGAAACGCCACACCATGAACAGATGAGACGACAGAAAGAACAGCGCCACCCATGGCAAGACCGCAATGTGGAAGGCGTAGAACCGCAGCAATCCTGCTTCGCCGAGGCTTGCCCCCCCCCACAAGATCGTCACCAGCACGTCTCCGGCAAGCGGAATTCCGGCAAGGGTTTCCTTGAGAAAATCGGTTGACCAGTAGGCATATTGATCCCAGGGAAGAAGCACTCCGGTCAGATCGAACGCCACGACAACCAAGAGGAGCAAAATCCCCGAAGCCCAGGTGAGCTGCCGGGGGTTCTGGTAGGCACGGGAGAAATACACCCGGATCAGATGCAACGAAATGAGGAAAACTATCAGGTCAGCGCCCCGCCGGTGTAAGGAGCGGATCAGCCACCCTAGGTTCACCTCATCGATGATGACTCCGGTGCTCAGGTGAGCCGCCCCAATCGAGGGACGGTAGTAGATCATCAACAGGATGCCAGTTGCGATCTCCAGACAGAAAAATGCGACCACTAGGCCGCCAAGGTAGCGGGCCAAACTGACGTACGGGGGAACGGTTCGGTCCCGTTCCGCGCCGATGATCTCTGTGAGCGGCGAGAGCAAGGACCGCTAACCCTCTTCCACCTCTCCACGTGAAACGTACAGCTCACCATGGACGAGACCCACGCGAAAGCGGGACAGTGGCCGCCGGGGGAGCCCGGCAATGACGTTGCCGCGTTCGTCAAACAAACCTTCGTGGCACGGACAGCTAAAGACTCTCCGCTTTTCATCCCATTTGACGATGCAGCCTTTGTGGGTACAAAGCGCTGACATGCCGGCGAAACCATTGGCCGAATTAAGCACCCAGACCGGTTCCCCGTCGACCAAGGCGAGCTTTCCCCTACCAGGAGCGATGTCTACTGCTCTGCCGGCCTTAACGCTTTGCGGCGTCAGGCCCGAACGGGCCTCTTCGGGAGGGAAAAGATAGGCTGCGACGACGCTGACGGCAGCAGCACTTCCTGTCAGCAGCGTCCCCACCATCATTTTGCCCAAGAAGGAGCGCCGTGTCGCCTTCTCTTCCCCCATTCCCTAATCTCTCCCTCCGCACTCCGCTGATTCCGATCACGCTAAGCGCTGTGTCAGCGCCACCGAAGAAGCGTAGTCCCGCGAACACACGACTTCCTCCCGCCCCCCGCAGGCACCGGCCACCTCCTACTCGGTGGGGGAAGAACGCTCAAACCGTTCTTCCCCCACGCCCACGCTACTTCAGGCTCAGCATGTATTGCACGAGGTCGTCGATCTCCTTCTCGGTCAACTTCTGCTTCGGCATCTTGGCATTGGGCATATTCGACTTCGGATCCGTGAGGTATCCCTTCAGCCAAGCGGCATCGCGCTTACCGCCGACGCCATCGAGTGGTCCGCCCAGTTTCGCCATCGCACCCTTCTGCGACCCTAGGCTGTGACAGGATATGCATTTTTTCGCTTCAAAATCTTTTTTCCCGTCCTCCGCTGCCGCCATCGCGGTCCCGGCCCCCGCGCTGAACCAGAAGGCGGTGAGAACAAAACTACCCAGCATAATCCTCTTGCGCATTTTACACTCCTCCTTTCGCTTTAGCTCCATTCTCGGGACTGGCGCTGGTGGTGCTTCACGCCAACTCTGTCCCAGGACCGTCACAAGCGAGAACGCCGCCTCACAGCTGATCCCAAATGTTCCAGTCCTTCCCGACAGCCGGTGTATGCACTCAAGGTGCCGTAACGCCAGGAGTAATCCTGATAATACTAATGGAACGTGGAATGCCCAAAACTGATACTAGGTGGCCATCGCAATTCCGAAATATGATAAGAACGTCTTCTACAGGCCCGCAAATCCCAAGAACCCGTCCCATCCTTGCAGAGGGAGAAACGAGCCAGAAAAGTTTTTCTCGTTTTTGCGATGGAGGTGAGGATGCATCTCCGCGCCTCAAGCGACCTGTTTCATCGCGTACTTCCTCGGTTGACTGGACCACAAGCCTTTGTCATGAGCCTCATCTCATGGTGAGCGATCCCACCAGGCCGCCAGAAACGTGAGCCGTCACTACCGTTCCAATCGTCCGCCAATCTGCGCGTCTCGGAGTTCCCCGAAGTGGCGGCAGCAGGGAATACTGGGGTTGAGGCGCGCACCGGCAGGTCGGCTAAGTAATGGCTCGACATCGGGCCGCCACAATGGATAAAGAGAATCCGCCAACAGCAGGACATGTTCTCGTAGCGGGTGCCGGAGCACTCGGATCCGTCTACGGCTGTTTCTTGCGCCGGGCCGGCTACGCGGTCACCCTGCTCGGCCGGGCCCCGCACCTCGAAGCCATTGCCGCAAGCGGCCTGCAGATCGAGGGCCTGTGGGGCAACCACCACGCCACCGGTTTTCACCTCCTCACCGACGCGCGGGACGCCACGACGGTTTTCGACGCCATTCTGCTCTCCGCCAAGTCCTACGATACCAGCAGCATTGCTCGAGCCATCGCACCGCTGCTGGCGCCAGATGGTGTCGTAATCTCGTTGCAGAACGGCTTGGGCAATGTCGAGCAGATCGCCGAAGAAGTCGGCTGGCAGCACGTCCTGGCCGGTCGCGTGATTTTTGGTGCCGAGGTGGTTGCCCCCGGACAGGTGCGCATCACGGTCTATGCCGACCCAGTGCTGATTGGCGTGTGGCGGGACGAGCGCGATCCACATCTGGAAATGCTGGCGCGCCTGTGGGCGGCACGCCTGGCGGGCGCTGGCATTCCGGCCACTTACTGTGACGACATCAAGGCGGCGCTTTGGGGCAAGGTGCTGTACAACGCCGGCTTGAATCCGCTCAGCGCGTTGCTGGGCGTACATTACGGCGCCTTGGGCGAGGAACCGAACACCCGGGCCATCATGGATGCCGTGTTCGACGAGGTCTACGCCGTGGCTGCCGCCGAAGGGGTGGCGATGACCTTCGCCTCGTCAGCCGATTACCGCGCCGAGTTTTATGGGCGCCTGCTTCCTTCGACCATCCATCATCGCTCTTCGATGCTACAGGACCTGGAGCGCGGAAGGCCAACCGAAATCGACGCCATCAACGGCGAGGTGTGGCGGCGTGGGACCGTCCACGGCGTCACCACGCCGGTCAACGAAGTGTTGACCCGGCTCGTGCACGCGCGCCAGACTATGAACAGCAGGTAACCCATGGCGCTGGTCATCCGTAAAGCAACCGTCGAGGCCCTCCAGACGCACGCGTGCGCAACCTACCCGGACGAGTGTTGCGGTATGATCGTTGATCGCGGCGGTGGCGAGGAAGTGGTGCAGGTGACGAACCTGCAGAACGAGTTGCATGCAAAGGATCCGGTACAATTTCCGCGCACGGCGCGCATCGCATACACCATGGGCGCCGAAGCCGCCCCCATTCTCATTGCCGCCGAGCGCGGCGAACTGCGGCTACGCGCCTTCTACCATTCCCACCCCGAACACGACGCCTATTTTTCGGCCGAGGACCACAAGCAGGCGCTGGGCGGATGGGACGAGCCGAGCTACCCCGATGCGGCCCAGATCGTGATGTCGGTGCGCAACCGGGAGATACCCGCGATCAAGGCATTCGCCTGGGACGCATCAGCACGTGATTTCGTCGAGATCCCGCTCACCGTCGGTTGACGGTTACAGCTCTGCCCCGGGGAACGTACTACGGCCTGCCACAGAAAGCAGCGGGACAGGGCGGCTTCGTTTTGACAACGGCAACCCTCATTGCTACTGGCGCGACGTGGAAGATCTTGCGCCGTTGTTGCGGGAGCTGGTGCGCGCCTCCTTTGGAACGACCGTACGGGTGCAGCGTCTTGCCCCACTGGCCGGCGATGCCTCGACCCGGCGCTATGTTCGCCTGTGGCTGGAAGGGGTCGGAGCACCGGCCACCGTCGTCGCGATGATTCTCGCCGACCGCGGCATTGCTCTCTCTTCGGAAGAATTGACCGTCTTCAAAGAACCGCTACGCGAACTGCCGTACCTGAACCTGCACCGATTTCTTGTCAGCCTCGGCATCGCCGTTCCCGAACTCTACGCCGACGCTTCTCCACGCGGGGTGCTGTTGCTGGAAGACATCGGCGACACCTGTCTGTGGGACGCGGCGCAGCAGCAACCTGACGACCGCGTCCAGCATCTGTACGCACAGGCCATCGATCAGCTCCTCCGCATCCAAATCGAGGGCACGCGCCGGCGTGAGCCCGGTTGCATTGCCTTTCAGCAGGCCTTCGACGAACGGTTGTTCCTGTGGGAATTCGAACATTTCATCGAATACGGCATCGAGATGCGGCTCGGCCAGCCCCTGCCGGGCCGCGACGCGGAGGTGTTACGCACCTCTTTCCGCAGCATCGCCCGCCGCCTCGATGCACAACCGCGCTACCTCACCCATCGCGATTTCCACAGCTGGAACCTTTTCGTGCAAGACGACAGGATCCGCGTCATCGACTTCCAGGACGCCTTGCTGGCGCCCGCGCCTTACGACTTGGCGACGCTGCTCGGAGACCGCGACACGCCGCAGGTCGTGCGCCCGGCGATGGAGCGCGCGCTACTGGACTACTATCGGCAAGGTTGGCACGAACTGTCCGGTAGCGAACTCGATGCGGCGGGGTTCAACGACATCTACTTTCTCTGCGCGCTGCAAAAGGCACTCAAGGTGGTCGGGCGCTTTTACTTCATCGAGATGGTGAAAAAGAAACCGGGATACCTGCGCTACATTCCGTCCACGGTGAAACAGATCGAGCGCATCCTGCCACGGTTTCCGGAGTTGGCAGAGATGTCCGCGATCTTGGTGCGCTATCTTCCCAGGGTGAGTTGATGCGCGCCATGATCCTGGCTGCGGGGAAAGGCAGCCGCTTACGGCCGCTCACCGATTCGGTACCCAAGCCCCTGGTGGAGGTCGCCGGCCGGCCGATGATTGCTTTCGCGCTGCAGCTGCTGCGGCAAGCGGATATCCATGAAGTGGTCATCAACTTGCATCATCTGGGGGACCAGATCCGCCGCACACTGGGCGACGGCAGCGCCTACGGCGCGCGCATCACCTATTCCGAGGAGAACCCGATCCTGGACACGGGTGGCGCCATCGAAGCGGCGCGGGAATTCCTCTGCAATGAGACCTTTGTCGTGGTCAATGCCGACGTCGTCATTGATCTGCGCCTCCGAGACGTGATCGAGTTCCATCACCGGCACGGCGCCATGGCAACGATGGTTCTGCGCCCGGACCCACAGGCCGAGCGCAAGGATGACATCGGTATCGACGCCGCTCGGCGCATCCGGCGCTTTCTCGGCCGGCCGTACGAGGCGGGGCCGCCGAGCACCGGAGACCGCTACCTGTTCGCCAGTGTGCACGTGTTCGACCGGCGCCTGTTCGACTACATGCAGCCGGGCGTCTACAGCATCACGCGTGACGTCTACCCACGCCTGCTCGCCGCCGGCGAACCGGTCTATGGTTACGTCCATCACGGTTACTGGCGCGTGCTCGACACGTCAGGCGATCTTGCCGCCGGGCGTCGCGAACTGGCCCATTGCCGTGAAAAGGCCTGAGCAAGGATCTCCTTGACAAAGTGCGTCATGCGTACCTATAGACGTACCAGTCGATGGCGAGGTGGCGGTGGGGATTACCATCGTTCAAAAGAGTGACCTGTCAGTCCGCAAGAAGAACGCAAAGGTCGCTCTAGTACTCGCTGGCGGTGCCATTACCGGCGGAGCTTTCAAGCTCGGTGGCCTGAAGGCCCTCGACGATTTCCTCGTCAATCGAAAGACCACGGGATTCGATACGTATGTCGGCTTGAGCGCCGGCGGGCTGCTGGCCGCGCCGCTTGCGGCCGGCGTCTCTCCGGCTGAGATGCTGAAGAGCCTGGAGGGTAAGTCCAAGGAGTTCAGCCGTTTTCGACTTGCGGATTTCTACAATTTGAATGTGCGTGATCTGATGAGGCAGCCGGCACGGTTCGCGCTCGACGTCCTGTCCTTTTTGCCCGGAACCGTTGGCGACCTCTTGGCCCAGATGCCCGATATCGCCCGCAAGATTCAAAAGCCGCTCTCTAACGCAGTGCGTAAGCCCGGTATCACCGCGGTCCAGGACATCCTGGAGCCCATCGGCGAGGCGCTGGCCAAGCGGCGGGGTTTTCCATCCCCATTCGACTACCTGCCGTCAGGTTTCTTCGACAACTGCACCATCGAGCAGTATCTACGTCGCAACTTCGAAGATGCGGGCCTGCCCAACGACTTCCGCGACCTCTACCGTCTCACGAAACGCGAGTTGTACATCGGCGCCATGAATCTCGACACGGCGGAGCGGGTCATCTTCGGCCACGATGAGGACACGTCAGCGACGGTGTCGCAGGCGGTGCAGGCATCGACGGCGTTGCCAGGCTTCTACAAGCCGGCGCGGATCCACGGGATCGACTACGTGGACGGCGGCGTGCGCCGCACCGCCAACATCGATGTGGCGATCGAGCACGGCGCCGACCTGGTCATCTGCTACAATCCGTTTCGCCCCTTCTCCAACCGCGTACGGCGGACGGAAAAGAACGGCAGCTACATCATTGAGGGCCGCCCGCTAGCGGAAAGCGGTTTGCTGACGGTGGTCAACCAGGTCTTCCGCACCTTGCTGCATTCACGGCTGCAATACGGACTGCGACAGTACCAGGATGATCCTAATTTCCGCGGGGACATCATCGTCATCGAACCCAAGGAAAGCGACGTACATTTCTTCCAGCTGAACGCACTGGCCTACTGGCAACGGTTGCGCGCGGCGCAATACGGGTACATCTCGGTCACTGAATCGATCACGCAGAACTACGAGCTGATCAGGCAGATCATGGAAAGTTATGGGATCCTGATGACGCGGCGGCAGGTGCGCGAGGGCGTCGAGCGCTTCCGCGAAGAAGACTCGGAAGAGACGTCGCGGGTCCTGACGCACGACGTTCCGCGCCGCAACCTCAGCGTAGCGTGATGCGTGACCCGTGACTCAGATCACGAATCACGAATCACGCCTCACGCATCACGACGATATCCGCTCGATGATCGTAGCGATGCCCATACCGAAGCCGATGCACATCGTCGAGAGTCCGTAGCGTTTGTTCCGGCGCTCCAGTTCGTCGATCAAGGTACCGATCAACATGGCACCGGTGGCGCCCAGGGGGTGGCCCAGGGCGATGGCCCCGCCGTTGACGTTCACCTTCTCCGGATCCATGCCGGTCTCCCGCATCACACACAGTGGCACCGTGGCAAAGGCCTCGTTGATTTCGATCAGGTCGATGTCCTCAATCTTCAAGCCACTGCGCTTGAGCACCTTCTGCGTCGCGGCAATCGGCCCCGTCAGCATGATCACGGGCTCGGACCCCACAATCACCTGATCAACGACGCGCGCCCGGGGAGTCCGCTTCAATTCCTTGACTTTCCGCTCCGACGCCAGCAGCACCACGCCGGCGCCGTCGACGATGCCGCTGGAGTTGCCGGCGGTCAGCGGCACGCCCAGGAGGTCGATCGGATGGACCCCGGCCAGGCTTCCCTTGCGGCGGCCTCGCGGGGTGCGGCAGGCATCGATGATGTACGCTTCGCTCATCGTCGTCCCTTTCGACTACGGCTTGGGACTCCGGATTCGGATTGCGGAACGGAGGCCCGAAGTCACAACTGAAGACGAGCTAACAGCGTGCCAGGTTTCAGTCAACAGGAGTCAGCGCCAAGGCCCGTGTTTCAAGTAGTCGGACAGTTCCGTCACTTCCGCGTGGGCCGCTTGCGCGCGATCGCTGCCCGGCGGGAGCAGCGGCTCGGCCTTCTTGAATTGGCTCAGCGCCTTGTCAAACTCACCGCGCAGCTCGAAAGCGGCGCCAAGATGATAGAAGCCCTCGCCCGGCCGGCCCGCACGACCCGCCAGGATGCCCAGATTGTAGTGGGCTTCCTCGAGGTCGGGCGCCAGTTGCAGGGCTCGCTCGTATTCGCGCATCGCGCCCTCACCGTCATTGAGCGCTTCGAGCGTCTTGGCAAGTTCGTGATGCGCCAGCGGGTCATCCGGCGTAATCTCGGCGGCACGGCTGAGTAACTCGCGTGCCTTCTCCAACTGACGCAGACGCAACCATGTTCGACCGAGTTCGCGGGAGACGTCACCGACCGTTGACTGCGGCACCGATTCGAAGGTTTCACGGGCCGCGCCGAACGATCCGGTTTCGAAGTAAGCCAACCCCAGCAGATAGCGACCGCGGGCATCCTCCGGATGCACCGCTACCTGCTTCCAGTATGATTCCGCCAAATCCTTTGCTGTCTCCAAACGGGCACGGGCCAGCAACTGTACTCGTGCCAACTCGAGGCTGGTCGGCTGCCGCGATCGTTTGTCCCACTGGTGCGTGCGCAGCACCGCTTCCAAATTGGTAAGGCGCGCGTCGGTCAAGGGATGCGAGAGCAGATACGGCGGCATCGAGGTCGGCGTCAGCCGTTGCTGGTCCAACATCTTCTTGAAGAAGTCCAGCATGCCGCCGGGATCGTATCCCGCCTGCCGCACGTAGGTGACCGCGAGATAGTCGGCCTCCTGTTCAAACTCGCGCCGGTATTTCAGCTGCACGGCCTCGTTCACGGCCACCGCACCGGCGCCGGCCGCCGGACTCAAGACTGACAACAGCGTGCCGAGCAGCGTCGCATAGTTGAGCAACCGCGTCGCTTCTTCCTGGCGCACCAGGTGGTGGGCGTTGACGTGGGCAATCTCATGCCCGAGCACGCCCGCAACCTCGTCGTCGTTGCTCGCCGCCGTCAACAGGCCGGCGTGGACGTAGACGTACCCGCCCGGCACCGCAAACGCGTTGATACGCGCGTCACGAACAGCGTAAAAGTGGTAGCTGAACGGCTGCTCCCCAAGCGCCGCAACGATCTTCTGGCCGAGGTGGTCAACGTAAGCATTGACCTCCACGTCGTCGATCAGCGGCAGCTGGCGGCGGGCCTCCATGGAGAACTTCCTTCCCAACTCCTGCTCGGCCGTGAGCGAGCCGGCTACGGCAACCTGGGCCCCCGCCAAAACGCCGGCAAGTACCCGCCATAGGATTCCTGTGTGCGCGCGGCTCCACATCGATTTCGCAGTTGGGCTTACTGCTTCTTCGCGGACGCAGCCGAGGTCGCAGCGAACAGCGAGGCCGTCTGCTTGCCGGCGAGTTCCTTCACGGCATCTCCTGCCCCTTCGCCAGCGGCACCATCGCTGTCGGCGATGCTGGCGAAGCGCGAGTCGAGGCGCTCCAGGCGCCGGTCGGCGCCGGCGAAGCTCGACGCCGCGTTGGTCAAATGGCGGCCGACCAGACGGAAGTCTTGACGAAAACGGTCGAAGTCGCCACGTAGCCGCGCCAGCTGTTGCAGGATCTCGTGCGAGCGCTCCTCGATCCGCAGCCCGCGCAGGCCGAGGACGATGGCCTGCAGGTAGGCATAGAAACACCCGGGCGACACGGGTATGACCTTGCGGGCCAGGGCATACTCGCCGATGTGCGCCTCGCCGGCCTGTTCGTCCTTCACCACGATCTCGTAGTAGACATTCTCGGCGGGGATATACATCAGCGCGAAATCGAACGTGCCCTCGTCGGGAACGATGTACTTGGCTGCGACGGCGTCGATGTGCCGCTTCACATCATTGACGAATGCGCGCCGCATCCGTGTCCGCTCGTCGTCAGTGTGTGCGTCCAACAGGCGGCGGAAGTTCTCCAGCGGGAACTTGGAATCGACCGGCACCAAGCCATTCCCCAGCTTGATCACCGCATCGACTTTCTGTCCGTTGCGGAAAGTGTACTGCGCCACGAAGTGATCGGCGGGCAGAATCTGTGCGAGCAGGTCTTCAAGCAACAGCTCCCCGAGCCCACCCCGCAGCTTCGGCGCTCGCAGGATTTGCTGCAAAGACGCGATGTCCTTGCCGACCTCGTAGATCTTGCGGTTGGCTTCTTCGAGGCCACCCAAGCTACGGTGCACGGCACCGACCACCTGCGCCGTGCTATCCAAGCGTTCGCCCAATGCCCGATGCGTCTGCTGCATGAGTTCGGCGCTTTCGTGCAGCCGTTGACCAACCGCCGCCGCCACCTGGGCCAGTTGCTGATTGAGGTTCTGCGTGCTGGCGTCAAGCGAGCGCCCGAGCTCGGTGCGCAAGCCATCGATCTGTTGCTGCAGCATGAGCGGCGCGCGATCCGCCTCGCGGGCGGCGCTCAAGGCTTCCAAGCCGGCAGCAGCGCGCCGCTGCTGGAGGAGAACCACCACCAGCAGAACGACGACGGCGGCCAGAACACTGCTGAGAACGATCGTGAGGGTCACAGAGTCTGCACCACGTATTCGAGCAGCTCACTCAGTTTGCGGATGCGCCGCGCAAACAGCGGGCGGTCCTCAGGCTCGGCGGCATCCAACCTATGCAACGCCAAGTGCAACGTGGATTCGATGATCTCGATGCAGCGCTCGGCACAGGCACGCTCCTGCTGCCGCCGGCGCGCGCGCACGATATCCTGAAATGGAATGACAACCGCCATCAGCCGACTTCCCGAGCAGGTCCCGTTCCCTCCCCCGCGGAAATCTTTTCCCTCTCGCCTTCTGGGAGAGGCGTGTCCTGAGCCAAGCCGAAGGAGTCAGGGTGAAGGCCGCGCTTCGCCGCCATCGTTTGCCAGCCGCCGCGCCCGAACCATTCAATCTGCCGTGCCAGTCCGAGCAAGATACTGACGTCGCGCTCTTCCATCTGGGCGCGGCCGAGGAAACGCCGGAAGGCGAACATGATGTGGTCGGGATTGTCGGTGTGGAGAAAGCCGATCGACAGAAAGGCCGCTTGCAAGCGCTGAAACATGAACTCGACCCGCTCCGCCGTAGCCAGCACCTGGGCCGTGCTTACCGTCTTCTGGGCTGCCAGGAAGAGCTCGTAACAGCACACCATCACGGCTTGGGCCAGGTTGAGAGAAGCATAACCGGAATCGGTTGGAATGATGATCAACTGCTGGCAGAGCTTGAGATCGTCGTTGCTGAGCCCGTGGTCCTCGGGACCGAAGACGAGGGCGACCGGGTTCGACCGGGCCACCGTCACCATGCGGATGGCAACATCACGGGGCGGCTCGGCCGCCTCCCGATACAAGCCGTTGCGGCACGTCGTACCGACCACCAACCCGCAATCCGCCACCGCCTCCGCCAGCGAGTCGCACCGGCGTGCCCGGTTCAGGACGTCCTCCGCGTGCACCGCCATGGTTTTCGACCAGAAGGTGCGGACGATGGCCGGGCGAACCAGCACCAGATCGTACAGGCCCATGTTCTTCATGGCGCGCGCCACGGCGCCGACGTTGGCGCCGCCGCGAGGCCGCACCAAGACGATGCGAATGTTACGCAAGGGCATCGCTACGGATGCTAGCATTCCGAAGAAGACGAAGAAAACGCCTCTGGCTCAATCGGGCGACCACGATGGGCTATGGGCTGTCGCTCTGGAATTCCGAATCGGCGCCTACGGTGGATAAACGCCGCAGATTCCAAGCTCTTGATAGCAGAAGGAATCGACACAGTAGCCCGTGTCGCAGTCTTTGTCTGACTGGCATGGTTGACGACCGCAGGCTGCATCCGCCGTGCAGACAAAGTTCGGTGGGCAGTCGGCACTGTTCGAGCACGGGACGCCGTAGGGATAGCACCAACCGAATCTGTAAGTTACGCGTTGATCCGCAGGGAGGCAGAAAAGGTCTAGCCCAAACACGGTATCACTTGGGCAGGGCGTGGCGTTACTACACCGACCTCCACGCGCCTCGAATGTGTGAATAGGGCTCGGAGTGCATCCGGGTTTGAGCGTTCGAGTCGGTGTCGGCGTTGCGGTTCCAGTCTGCAAATTCGTAGGCGAAGGCGTGGGGGTGGAGCAGAAGCAACCGAGGAACGTGCATCCTGGCCCAAATAAGCACGAATAAGCGAAGGGCTCGCCACAAGAGGGAGATGGCGTGGGTGGCACGAGGCAGGGAGGCGTCGGCGTGGCGCTCGGTGTTCCCGTTGGCGACGCCGTGGCCGTCGGGGCAGCCGTCGCGCTCGGAGTTGGCGTGTCCGCAGAAACAAGCGGCGGCGGATTCGACGATCCACATGCGGCGAGCGTCAGGGCCAGAAATCCTGTCAGCGCAAGTGCATGGCGCAGCATCAAGGTATTACTACATCGAAATACGGTTGGATTTCAATGAACACACTACCGGATAATGGCGCCATTATTACAAGGCTTATCTACCGTCGCAGACAGCAAGAACGCGAACGCAAGGAGCATCTAGAAGCACCTCCCGCAAGTCTGCCGAGCTAGGCACTCAGCCCCTAAGGCGAACAGTACCATCCGCCGGGCCCATGTTGACCCGTTCAGCGGCCCCTGTGTATGAATTCCTCTATGCGGATCGTGTCCTTCGGCGACATCCACATGTCGTTGCAGACCATCGAACGCCTGGCGCCGGAGCTGGAGAAGGCCGACCTGGTCATTCTCTCGGGCGATCTGACCAACTTCGGCGGGCGCGAGGACGCGGAGCAGGTGTTGACAGCCACGCAGCGGCATGCAGGCGCAGTGCTGGCGGTGTCCGGCAATCTAGATCGGCCGGAGGTGATCGATGTCTTGCGTGAGCGCGGCATCAGCCTGCACGGCGAGTCGCGGCGCATCGGCGAGCTCGGCATCTTCGGGTGCGGCGGCTCGAACCTCACGCCCTTTCATACGCCCACCGAATTCACCGACGAGGAGATCGGCGCATGGCTCGACCGTGGATACAACGAAGTGGCAGAAGCGCCGCACGTATTGATGGTCTGCCACACACCTCCCGCGAACACGGCGACCGACCGTATCCTCATCGGCCAACACGTCGGCAGCCCGAAGGTGCGGACCTTCATCGAGCAGTATCAGCCTGAAGTATGCATCACAGGACACGTCCATGAATCCGCCGGCATCGACCGCATCGGTCGCACCACCGTGGTGAACGCCGGCGCCTTTCGCGACGGCGGCTACATCGTCGTCTCACTTCGCTCCGGTGGCTTGGAGGCCGAGTTGAACCGCCTTTAATAATTTTGCGATCGCTGCTAGCTGGTGGCTTATGAGTGGCTCACGGAATGATATGCGAGTTGACCACGTTTCAATTGCCGTCAACGACATCGACACCGCCCTCGGGTTTTTCCGCAGCGCCTTCCCGATTGAAATGCGGGTCGAGAAGTGCCCGGGCTACACCGATGACTTTAACTGGTGCGACTTCTACATCGGACAATTCAAGCTGGAACTGATCGAGGCGACCCGTCCCGACAGCTTCGTGCGCCGGTTCATCGACAAGCGCGGCGAAGGCATGCATCACATTTCGTTCGAAGTGGGGCAGCTGGAGCCACTGCTCGATCGGCTGCAGGCCGACGGCCTCCGCATCGTCGACCGGCACCAGACCCAGGACGGCAACATGACCGCGTTCATCTCGCCGCGTAGCGCGCACGGCGTTCTCGTGCAGTTCTGGCAGGTAGGACACATGACGGAACCGGAGCGGCCGCGCAGCGTGCCGTTCCGGCTGCGCTCCGGCGAGGTCATCAAGGTGCGGGTCGATCACGTCTCCATGGCGGTGCGCAACATCGAGACCACCCTGGGCTTCTTCCGCCGCTACTTCCCTATCCGCGCCGTGCGCGAGCCGCATCCGGGCTACGAAGGCACCTTCCTGCTCACCAACTTCCTGCTCAACAACTACAAGATCGAACTGATCGCGCAGGACGAGAGCCGATCGCCGGGCTTCGTCACGCGATTTCTGGAGCGGCGCGGCGAAGGCCTGCATCATATCTCCGTGGACGTGGATCGGCTCGACCCGCTGCTGGCGCAGCTCGAAGGGGACGGTGTGCGCATCGTGGACCGGACCGATTTCAGCGACGAGCTCAAGACCGCCTTCATCTCGCCCCGCAGTGCGCACGGCGTTTTGATCCAGTTCTGGCAGACGCCTCATATGGAGGAATAAGTCAGGGGTTCGAGGGTTCAAGGGTTCAGGTTGACGGTCATATTCTTTGATGCGGCAGGGACCTTGTTTCGCGTGCGCGGCTCGGTAGGTCAGGCATACGCGACGGTGGCCGCGCACCACGGGATCGTCGTCGCTCCTGACGTCATCGCGAGCCGCTTTCGCGCCGCCTTTCAGTGTATGCCCCCGATGTGTTTCCCCGGCGTGGCAGAGGCGGAGATACCGCGGCGGGAACGAGTCTGGTGGAGACAGGTTGTCACCACAGCGTTTGCCGGTTTCCACTTCGATAATTTCGAACAGTTCTTCAGCGACCTGTTCGACTACTTCGCCCAGGCGGAGAATTGGGAACTGTTCTCCGACGTGATCCCAACGCTCAGCGGGCTGCGCAGCCGCGGCTTCCGGCTGGGGATTGTGTCCAACTTCGACAGCCGGCTCACCACGATTTGCGAGGGGCTCGATATCGCGCGGTTCTTCGACGCCGTGGTCATGTCCGGCCAGGCCGGTTGCGCCAAGCCGGATCCCGGAATCTTTCTGATCGCGCTCGAACGCCTCGGCGCCACTTCCGCGGAAGCCTTGCACGTCGGAGACAGCGAGACCCTCGACATCCAAGGCGCGCGCGCCGCCGGCCTGCGCGCCATCCTGATCGACCGCCAGGCCGAAGCCACCGACCCCGCGCACCGCGTTCGGGATCTGCGTGAGCTGCTGACATTGGTCTAGCGAAAAGGAACCTGGTGGGCGCAGGACTCTGCGCGCGAGCTCACCGCGGCGGGCACGCAGTCCCCCGCCACCATTCTCTGAGCACCGAGGCTGGTCAGTGTCGTTTTTGCCTTGCGCCTACCGATCGCATAGTATCGACAGCAGCTCTGGAGGAGGAGCCGGCTTATGCTGATCAAGCGGATACTTGTTCCTGTCGATTTTTCCACTGACTCCCTCAACGCGCTGACCTACGCGGGTGACTTCGCCAAGACCTTCGGCGCCGAACTTCTGCTGCTCTACGTCGTGGAGCCGATCTACTACGCCACGCCGACGGACATGTACGCCGTGAACGCGAATGTGGCCATGCTGCTGGACGAGCAACGCCGTCTGGGAGAGCAGCAATTCGCGCGCATCGCTGCCACACTGAAGAAACAGGGGCGGCGCTTCCGGACAGTGATCAAGACCGGTTCGGCGTCGCAGGTCATCGTCGACAGCGTCAACCGTGAGCGCGCCGACCTGGTCATCATGGCCACCCACGGACGGACCGGCCTGGCACACATGTTCATGGGCAGCGTCGCGGAGAAGGTCGTACGCACGGCCTCCTGCCCGGTACTCACGGTACGCGGCGTGGGAACGAAGCAGCGGAAGCCGGTGAAAAAAGCACCGGCGAAGGCTCGCTGAGGCGCATATCGGCGGGTGAATCGCGTATCGCCGGAGTCCTGCGAGACGCGATCGGCCCTACGCTAGATCAGTTGTTCGACCGGCGTGTGCTCCAGGCCGAAGGCTTCCGCTACGCCGGCGTGCGTCACCTGGCCGTCCAACACGTTGGCCCCGCGTTGCAGAGCCGGGTTCTCGCGCAGGGCGCGCCGCAGTCCCTTCTCCGCCAACTCCACTGCATAGGATAGCGTGGCGTTGGTCAGCGCAAAGGTCGACGTGCGCGGCACGATCGCCGGCATGTTGGTGACACAATAGTGGACGACGCGCTCCGCAATATAGATGGGCGCGTCGAGCGTGGTCGGGCGGGAGGTTTCGATGCACCCACCCTGATCGATCGAGATGTCCACGATGGCAGTGCCGGGTTTCATGGTACGCACCATCTTACGCGTC
>DASVHW010000260.1 GCA_036382395.1 Candidatus Binatia bacterium
CGCAGCCTCGAGCGCTTTCCCTTCGACTCCGTCCTCCTGCCCTGCAACTTCACCATGATGCGCATGCCGGAGTACGCGGCCGACTTCGCCACGCTGCTGTCGCTCTGCCGGGCACACGGCGTCGCCGTGCAGACGATCAAATCGGTGGCACGCCGCCGCTGGCAAGACGACACGCAACCCCGCTTCAGCTGGTACGAGCCGCTCAAGGAGCCCGACGCCATCCGCCGGGCGGTGCACTTCGTCCTCAGCCAGCCCGGGCTCTTCTTGAACTCGTCGAGCGACGCAACCCTCCTGCGCCACATCCTGGACACCGCCGCGCAGATTGGCGCGGCCCCGTCCGCTGCGGAGCTGGAAGCCGATGTGACTCGCTTTGCCATGCAGCCGCTCTTCGTTCGCGGCCTATCGGAGTCGATCTGAGCGGAGGTCGATAGTCGATAGGTCGCACCAAGGCGACTTTGAGCTCATGCCTATCGGCTATCGGAGCCAAGCCGTTCGACTTCTATCCGCGTCCCCCGATCAACTCCGCCCGCTGAGCCCATGTACGGCGCGGGTTGGAGGTGGAAGTAGCCGCCGGCGATCTGGAGGGGGTTGATGGGGCTCGGGGCAACCACGTCGTGCGAGCGGCCACCTTTGAACTGGTAGGGCTCCCACGCGTGGTTGATGATCACCTGCCCCGGATGCACGGCCCCCGACACCTTCACCTCCACCTCGAAGGAGCCGATGTCATTTCGCACCCGCGCACGGTCTCCGTCCGTAAGGCCGCGGGCCTTCGCATCCATCACGCTCAGGGTAATCACCGGCGCGCCGCGTTGCAGCCGGAGCAGACGCGCGTCGTCACGCCAGGAGGCATGAATCGACCAGCGCGCGTGCTGGCTGGTCAGCTGCAAGGGATAGTCCCCTCCAATCTTCGGCGAATCCTTATGCGTCGGAAGCGCCTCCCCGAGTTCCAGGTAGAACGGGTGATCGATGTAGAACTGGATGCGCCGCGTCAGTGTGGGCCACGGCTGCTTCTTCTCCGTGTGCCAGGTGTTGGCGGTAATCGTCTCGTCGGGCTTGATGTCGGTGGCGTTGCCGATGTTGAGGTAATCCGCACCCAGGCCGGTGAAGCGCGCGAAGCCCTTCTCCTTGAGGTCGTTCCAACGGATGTTTCCAAGGTTCGTCGTGAACGACAACAGCTCGTCGAGGAGCTCCTCCGGGTTGTCCTCTCGGTAACGTCCGCCGAAGGTGAACTCATCGTAGACCTGATCGAGGCGCCGCTCCTGCCCCGCCCGGTCGACAAAGGCCGTCAGCCCGCGTTCCTTCGCCCGCTTCTGGATCTCTTTGAGCAACAGGCAGTGAAACTCCCAATCGGTTTTCGACTCGGCAACCGGTGCGGCGGCACGGGTGGTCACGTGCGCGAAAGGCGCGATGGGCGTCGCCCATGTGATGTCGTCCTTCTCGTACCAGGTCGCCGCCGGCAGCACGTAATCGCTGTGCAGTGCCGTGTTGCTCATGCGCCAGTCGATGGTGACGAGCAGATCGAGCTTCGGAAGAAAGGTCGTATAGAGCCGGTCGTACCCCCGCGTCCGCCGCAGAAAGTTCCCGCCGGCCTCGAAGAAAATGCGCGGGCGCGCCTTCGCGGGAGCTATCTGCCAGCCCTTCTGTAACGACTCCGCCAGGTAGTCCTTCAGCTCCCGCTTCATAGTGGGATCCCATCGCGCCGAAGCACCGTAGATCTGATCGAGGCCGCCCTGAAAATAGAGGAACAGCATGCCGCTGACGTGGCCGCCCTTCCGATACTCCTCGCGGGCCAGCTGATAGATGGTCATCTCGTCCGTCAGCCCCTGCTCGCGGTTGCGGATGAACGCGTGGGCCATGGCGGCGTCGATCAACGCCGCGCCTTTCTTGGGAGACACGGAGCCCGGAGAGAAATTGGCGCTGGCTATACCCGCGACATCGAGGGCGGGAAACACGTTGATGCCGCTCCCCTTCTTCCCGATCTGGCCGGCGAGGGCGAGCACCAGGATCTGCGCCCGCTCCATTTCAAGGCCGTGGTAGAACTTGGAGAAGTTAGACTGGGTGATGATGGTGGCGGCCTTCGCCCGCGCAATCTCGCGTGCCAGCGTCTGCATCATCTGCGGATGGACGCCGGTGCGGTTTGCCATCGCTTGTGGCGAGTAGGCGGCCAGATGCTTGCGCAGGAGAGAGAAGACGGGAGTGACGGTGATCTCACCGGCAGTGCCGTTGACGCGAAACTCTCCCTCCAGGGCCGGGTCAACGCCTTCAAGCGACAACGCCTTTTTCGAAGCTTCGCGGATGGCGTTCGTCGTCCGATCGAACACGTAGAAAGTGTCCTCGTCACCGCCTTTCTGAAGATCGCGCCCGCGCAAGAACGTGTGGGTGTCGGTGCGGACGAGTAGCGGCAGATCCGTCTGCTCCTTGACGAAGGGCGCGTCGTAGATCCCCTCCTCCACCATCACATGAGCCAGGGCGAGCCCGAAAGCCGCATCGCTCGCGACGTCGACGGAGATCCACCGATCGGCGTGAATCGCGGAGGCGTTGTAGTCGGGAGCGATGGCAACCACCCGGGCCCCGCGGTAGCGCGCCTCGATGATGAAGTGGGCGTTGGGGATCTGAGTGTAGGTGGGATTGCCGCCCCACACGAGGATCAAGTCGGAGTAGAACAGGTCGTCGGCGGAGCTCGCACAGGAGATCTTGCCCAGCGTGGCGTAGGCACCGGGGTGATGGTCGCCCACCTCCCCGTTGACGTCGATGATCGGCGTGTCGAGCACATATCCCGTCCGATAGAGTCCGATGCCGCGGCAGCCGTGCGTGTTGCCGCCGCCTGGATCCCAGGTAATCGAGCCGGGGCCGTCCTCGCGCATGGCGTCGATGGTCTTGTCGGCGATCTCGCGTAGCGCCTGTTTCCACGAGACCCGGGTCCACTTTCCCTCCCCTCGCGCGCCGGCGCGCTTGAGCGGATAGTGCAAGCGGGCTGCATCGTAGATGCGTTGGCTGTAGCAAGCTCCCTTCTGGCAGCCGCGCGGGTTGAAGTCCGGGACGTCGGAATTGGTCTGCACATACGTGGCGGCCTGTTCCTCCCGAAAGACCACGCCGTCCTTGACGTACACGTTCCAGTTACACCCACGCTGGTACCAGCAGTTGACGTGGTGTGTCCCCTTCGCAACTTTGTCCCAGACCCATCGCTGCCGGTACAGATCCTCCCAGCCCCGGTACTCAGGAAGCGCGGCACTGGGGTTCGAGGCCGAGGCACCGTCTGGCATCGCCGCAACAGCATCCCGCAGCCCGAGACGGGTCAGCGAGAGGATGAGGGCTCCGGCACCTTGCAGGAAGCCTCTTCTCGTAGACTCAACTGCCATCAGCTGCTCCTCATGAAATCGAGCCTACGTCCGGTGCAGCGTCTCGATGATCCGCCGCATCCGCTGCTCATCCTCCGATGAGCGCAGCGGAAAGTCGGTCGGCAGGTTCATGGTGGTGAGGATGCCGCCCCAACGCTGCTTGAGCTTGGCTCCGATCTCGTCCAGGTAGCCGATGGTGCCGAACTCCTCCGCCATCTCGTCGGGGATGAGCTGCACCATCTCCTCCCAGCGGTTCTCCAGCGACAGGGCGTGGAGCTTGAGGCCGATCTCGTCCCAGCCGTGGACCGCGAACACCGGCTGATACGTGCGGGTAGAGGCGTAGAAGGCGACGCGCCGCTTCAAGAGCTGCCGCTCCTTCTCCAGCTCCTTCGCATTGCGGCCCGTCACGATGATCGGCGCCCCGATGATGTCGATGTCCGGCATCTGGCGGCCGGCTTTGCGGGCGCCGGCCTCGACCTGCGGCAACATCACCTCGCGCATGTATTTCGCGGTGCACACGGGATGCGCGAAGACACCGTCCGCCACCTCGCCGCCGAGGCGAGACATGTAATTGTTCACGGCGGCCAGGTGGATGGGAATGCGCGGATGCTCAATCGGGCCCGCGGTGAACACCGGCGGCGACATGGTGTACTTGTAGTGCTTGCCGTCGAAGTAGCTCGGTTGCTTGCTGTTCTGAAAGGTTTTGAAGATGGCCTGCAGGCAGAGAACGTACTCCCGCATGCGCGGCCCCGGCGGCGCCGTCCACGGCGTGCCGTAGCGCCGCTCGTTGTGACCCTTCACCTGCGTGCCCAGCCCGAGTTGGAAGCGGCCGCCGGAGAAGCGTTGCAGGTCCCAGGCCATCTGCGCGACAACCATCGGGCTGCGTGGAAAGGCAACGGCCACCCCGGTGCTGAGCCTCACGCGTTGCGTGTGCTCGGCGGCGATGAGCAAGGGAAAGAAAGGATCATGGCCGGCGGTCTCGGAGGAGATGATTCCGTCGAAACCCAGCTCCTCGAGCTTGCGCGCCGCCGCCGCGATCCCGCCGATGCCCAGCGAGGTCGGCTCCAGCGTGAAGCTGTAATTCTCGATCAGCGCAATTCCAACTCGCATGCGGCTCTCCTTCAGCTCACCGGCTCACGGCGAGCCACGTGCTCCTGCCGCTTGCGGATGATGTCGCGGCGCGCCTCCACGCCGATGACCGGCGTATCGGAAGGCAGATGTCTGCGCACCTCAGCGAACTTGACCACCCGGACCGTCGGCGCCGGATTCGTCTCCGTCCAGATCCAGCGGTATTGGATCACACCCTCGAGGTGGCCGGCGGTGTCGAGCCAGTTCGGGACGCCGGGGTCCCGAGGCGCGATGACGCAGCGGAAGCGCCCGTCACCGTCGATGTGCGCCTGACGCCCATTGATGCTGGTTTGCCGGTTCGCGTAGTCGAGGGTGTGGAACCACAGATTGCACAGCTGAAACGACCAGTAACGCGCCTGCGGCAACTCGCTCTCGATGATCATCGCCTCATCCGCAGCGAGCTGGTAGAGATCGTTGCCGTAGTAAATGTCGTCGGCACCTCCGACGTAGCGACGCGCGGGGGCCAGCTCTCCGGGCCGGTGCTGCGTACGCAACTGTACGACCCACTGCTTCCAGAAGCGCACCGTCTGCTCGATCCATTCACCGGCGTTGTCCAGCATGTCCGCCGCGCCGGCGGGTCGCAGCGGCAGTGGCGCCACACCTTCGTTGCCGATTGCGACGATGCGAAACTCGGCCGGCTCCTCGTGCTCCCAATCATAGAAGTACTGGCGGATGGCGACGTACCGGGCATCGGGGTGCAGTGGAATCCAGTTCCCTGGTTGCTCCTCGGCACTCAGGATGATCTCGAAGCTCCCATCGGACGCGGTCGTGAGTTGGCTCGCCGTCAGCGTGGCAAAATTCCGATCGTCGCCGAGCTGCATGTATCCCTCTTTCACCTCGATCAGGAAGTCGTAGGCGCTGTTGCGTTTGCCGGTAATCCGGTAAGTGGCATCGCTGCGAATCTTGGTCCACAGGTAGTGATTGTCGGCATTCTCCGCGCCCCACTTCGACGTGATGTCGGGATTGCGGATGAAACGGGGGATATCCGGATCGGCTAAAACCACCGCTTGCCGGATGCCGGCGGTGACGAGACCGAGCAGGTACCGAAATCCTTCCGCACGGTCGAACGCCGAACCGGGAGCGTCTGGGTTCAAGATGTGTTCGCCGGCTGTCTTGAGCGCGTCGCAGAAGTCTGACCAGGCCTGCCCGCTCATGAGCCGCTCGGCGTTGATTTCGGGTGCTGCAGGTGGCCGTCGGAAGCGCTTCAGCTTCTCGCCCGTCGCGCCAATGCCACCGGCAATGCGGTTATCGTCCATCGCTGTGATCTCCGTCTGAATTCCCTCAAAGGCAGCCTGTTAACGAGCCGGCAGAACCTCGGACGGCACGCGGTAGCGCTCCTGGTAGGCGGCGAAGCGGCGGCGTTCGGTCTCGAGGTCGAAGCCCGTGTCTTCGAAGGCGTACTGGTGGGCGCCGTGTTTGTCTTTGGGCTTGGCCGCGAGGTAGGCGCGCATGCGGGCCTCCGCCTCTGCCGAGTACGGGACTCCAAAGTGCTCGTAGATGCCACGGATCGTGCCGAACGGGTCCTGCATCAGATCCTGATAGCGGACGTCGAAGAACTGCTGCGCGTCGACGATGCCGCTGTTCCGAACCCGCATCGCATTCTCCAACAGGAACGAGCACGACTCGCCGCCGAACCACTGAAGGACTTGTTCGGGATCGAGTCCGTCGGAGCGGACCCACGCGGTGGCGTAAAGAATGCTCGCAACCGAGCCCATCACCTTGAGCGGATCGCGGTGGGTCTGGATGATGCGCGCATCCGGGTAAACCGCGAGGAGCGCGTCGAGGGTCGCCATGTGCGACGGCGCTTTGAGAACCCACCGTTCGCGCGGCGCACGCCACTGCAGCAGTTGCAGCATCTGACGGTGATACGCATAGGCGGGCCGCATGTCCGTCTGGGCAAGCCACGCCGCGTAGCTCGGCACCCGATGGGTCCCGGAAAGCTGATCGCTCAGGAATTCGTGCATCGTCAACATGATGCACTCGACCGGAATCTTGGCGCCCAGCTCGTGCATCGTCGGGTACTCGGGCACCACGTGGTTCCAGAAGCGGATCTCCAGGTCGGCCTTTTCGATGCGGGGATCGGTCTCGTACGTGGCGCTCTCGGGAGGCGGACACGGAGAGCGCACCTCCCAAGCCAGCGGCACGCGGTTGGCTGGGTCCTGCGCCAGCAGTTCATGGAGAATCGAGGTGCCGGTGCGCGGCAGGCCGGTGATAAAGATCGGGCGTGTCACCTGCACCGCGTCGATCTCAGGGTTGCGTTGGCGCGTTTCGGTCATCCGCAAGCGGTTCTCGAGCAGATTGAGAATGTCGCTGCGTGCCAGCACACGGCCGACGAAGTTGAGCTGCGCCTCCTGTGCCAGCGAGTCGAGGAAGATCCGCAGTGGTGTGCGAAACGAATCGCCGCCGAAATCCGAGAGCCCCGTATTCCGCACCGCCTCGTCGAGCAGCGCTCCCTCGTCGAGCCGTATCCACGACGGATCCCCGAGCGTATTCAGGGCACGCACCCACTCAGGACGTGGACCGGGTTGCCAAATCGACATAGAACTCCCAATAGCTCAGCGATGCGACATCGCATAGCTCGTTTTCCCTGGCGCGAGCAACAGTCAGTATCGCATTTCTGCGGTAACGATTTGCCCGGGCCGCTCGGCATATTATAAGAGTGCTCGATTGAAGGTTCCCTCGCCCTCTGGGAGAGGGTCTGGGTGAGGGCCGGCGAACGATGATGATCTTAGAGAAAGCAGAAAGAAACCCCAACGCGCTGGCGATAGTCGGCGTTGGTTTCGCGATTTGAGCTTGTTTACGGATGTGCTACATTGACGCACATGGAGCGGATCGGCATCCGGGCACTGCAACAACACGCGAGCGCGGTCCTGCGGCAGGTGCGGGACGGTGAGTCGTTGGAGGTGACCGACCGCGGCCATCGGGTCGCCGTGCTCGTACCGGCCATGCGCACTGGCCCGTTGAGCGTTCTCAAGGCGTCTGGGCGGCTGAGAGCGGCGGAAGGAGACCTCCTGGATCTCGGCGCACCGTTGCGCATCAAGCGCGGCGCACCGCGAGCGTCGAAGCGACTGGCGCGGATGCGCGCACACGAGCGATGATCATCGCTCGGTGAGCCCACGAGGTGCTGCGTGGCGGTGTACCTGGACTCGTCGGCCATAGTGAAGCTGGTGGTACAGGAGCCGGAGTCGGCAGCGCTCAGGCGCTATCTGCGCGCGCATCCACAGCGTATCTCGTGCAGCCTTTCCCGAACTGAGGTCTCGCGGGCCGTGCGGCATCTCGGTCCAGCGGCCCTGCACAGGGCTCGGCAGGTTCTGCGGCGCGTTGATCTCATCCAGCTCGATGATGCCTTACTGGACGCAGCGGCTACACTTGATCCGCGGATCTTGCGTTCGTTGGATGCGATCCATTTGGCCGCGGCGCAGCTAGTGTCGCCCGATCTCGAGGCGGTGATCACGTACGACCGGCGGATGGCGGACGCTGCGGCCCTTCTGGGATTCGCGGTGGTCGCTCCCGCCTAACGTCTTCTTCAGAACGATTTGCCCGGGCCGCTCGGCATATTATAAGAGTGCTCGATTGAAGGTTCCCTCGCCCTCTGGGAGAGGGTCTGGGTGAGGGCCGGCAAGCAACGATGATCTTCCACAGGGCAGCAACCAACCCCAACGAGCTGGCGCTCGACGATCTGACGCGCCAACGCACCTGGGCCGAGTTGGCCGATCGCAGCACACGGATCGCCCACTTGCTGCGCGACACATTTGGATTGCAGCCGGACGACCACGCCGCGCTGCTGATGGGGAATCGGGTCGAGGGCGTCGAGTTGACGCTGGCGGCCCTGCTGGCCGGCATCTGGCTCACTCCGATCAATCGGCACCTCCAACCCGAGGAGATCGCATACATCATTGAGGACTCGGAGGCACGAGTCCTGTTCACCGATGCGCGGCACGAATCCACGGCCCGGCAATCGACGGCTCCAACGATCGTGCTCGCCGGCGAGGAACTCGACTCGGCGCTGGCTGATGTTTCGGACGAACCGATGCCGCTCAATGGCCCGGCTGGCGCCACCATGATTTACACCAGCGGCACTACCGGGCGCCCGAAAGGCGTAAAGCGCGCGCGCCCCTCGACCCTGGGCGCGGCGCTGTCCGCCGCGGCCGCAGCGGGCGCAACGCTCGGGCTCGACGGCAGCGGCCCACACCTGATCACCGGGCCGCTCTACCACGCCGCCCCGCTGCTGTTCGCCATATACGACCAGATCAATGGCGCACCGATCATCATCATGCCCAAGTGGGACGCGGCGCACACGCTCCGGCTGATCCAGGAACGCCAGATCCGCCACACGCACCTGGTGCCCACCATGTTCGTGCGCCTCCTGCGCCTCGACGAGGACATCCGTAACGCCTTCGATCCTTCCGCATTGCGCTTGGTGCTGCACGGCGCCGCTCCCATCGCTCCGTCGGTGAAGACGCGCATGATCGAGTGGTGGGGCAAGGTCATCGTCGAGTACTGGGGCGCTACTGAAGGCGGCGTGTGCTCGCTCGTCGATGCGGTGGATTGGCTCGCCCATCCGGGAACCGTGGGCCGGGCGACACCGAACTTCGAGGTCTTTGCCGTGGATGATGGCGGGAAGCGTCTGCCTCCTGGAGAGACCGGCATTCTGTATTGCCGCCACAAGCAGCTCGCCAAGGTTTTCGAGTACCACCGGGCCCCGGAGAAAACGGCGGAGTCCTATCTGGAGCCAGGGGCGTTCACAACCGGCGATATCGGCCGTGTCGACACCGACGGCTACGTCTATCTGACCGATCGGAAATCCAACCTGATCATCTCCGGCGGGGTGAACATCTACGCCGCCGAAATCGAACAGGTGCTGCAACAGCACCCGGCGGTGGCCGACGTGTGCGTCTTTGGAATTCCTGACGAGGAGTGGGGCGAAGCCGTCAAGGCCGCCGTCGAGCTGTTGGACGGGCACCGGCCGTCGCCGCAGCTCGAAGCCGACATCTTAGCGTTTGCAGGCAAACATCTGGCGAGTTACAAGGTGCCGCGCTCGATCGACTTCGAGGTTCAACTCCCGCGACACCCGACGGGCAAGCTGTACACTCGGCTGCTGCGCGAGCGCTACTGGAAAGACCGCGAAAGGAACATTTGAAGGAACTCGGACCCGAACCGCCCTCTCACACACACAAGAAGGATATCGGTCATGTACCTCGATTTCACCCCGGAGCAGCAAGCGCTCCGAAAAGAGATCCGCGAGTATTACAGGAATCTGTTCACCCCCGAGCTGCGCGCCGCGCTGGATGCGGAATGGCACGAGGTGGGTGGCCCCGTTTTCCGTGAAATTGTCGGCCGGATGGGCGCCGATGGCTGGCTCGGCATCGGCTGGCCGAAGGAGTATGGCGGCCAGGGCCGCTCCGCCATCGAGCAGTTCATTTTCTGGAATGAGACCTACCGCGCGCGCGCGCCGCTCCCGGTGATCGCGATCAACACCGTCGGCCCCACCATCATGCAGTTCGGCACACCCGAGCAGAAGGCCGAGCTGCTCCCTAGAATCCTCAAGGGGCGGTTGTTCGTCGCCATCGGCTACACGGAGCCGTCAGCCGGCACCGACCTGGCCTCGTTGCAGACCCGCGCCGTGCACGATGGCGACGACTACGTCATCAACGGGCAAAAGGTTTACACCACGCACGCCAACGACGCCGAATATGTTTGGCTGGCCGCCCGCACGGACCCCGATGCGCCCAAACACAAGGGCATCTCGATCATCCTCGTGCCCACCACCAGCCCCGGCTTCTCGGTGACCCCCATCTACACGCTGGGGGGAGAGCGCACCAACGCGACGTACTACGACAACGTCCGCGTTCCGGTGAGCAATCGGGTCGGTCCCGAGAATGGCGGCTGGCGGCTCATAACCTCGCAGCTCAACCACGAACGCATCACGCTGGCGACCCCCGGCCTGGCGGACCGCCTCGTTGATGAGGTCTGGGCGTGGGCGTCGAAGACCGTCGCCCCGGGTGGCGGCGGCCGTATGATCGACGAGCCGTGGGTGCAACTCAACCTGGCTCGTGTCTATGCCAAGCTCGAAGCCCTCAAGGTTCTGAACTGGCGCGCGGCGTGGGCCATCACAGCAGGCGTACCCGACATGGCCGAAGCCTCGGCGGTCAAGGTGATGGGGACCGAGTTCTTCGTGGAATGCTACCGCCTCTTGCTCGAGATCGTCGGTGCGGCTGGTCTCGTCATGACCGGGCAACCCGCCGTGCTCTTCGGTGGATTCCTCGAACAGGCCTACCGTGGCGCCACCACGCTGACCTTCGGCGGTGGGGTGAACGAGGTGCAACGTGACATCATCGCCATGGCCGGCCTCCGCCTGCCGCGGGCGCAGCGACGCTAAGGATTGAGGAAGGGACCAATGGACTTCAATTTTTCCGAAAACCAGATCATGGTTCGGGACCTGGCTCGCGGGATCCTGGATAAGGAAATGACGCCGGAACGGGTCAAGGCCGTCACCGCGCAGCCCGATTGGTGTGATCGCGAGCTGTGGTCGACGTTCGCCGAAGCCGGCCTGCTGAGTCTCGCCGTGCCCGAAGATCTCGGCGGCATGGGCTTCGGCATCGCGGAAGCGTGCGTGTTTCTGCAAGAGATCGGGCGCGTGGTGGCGCCGGCACCGGTGCTGCCGACCTTGGTGCTCGGCGGCCTGGCCATCGCCCAGTTCGGCTCCGATGCGCAGAAGAAGCAGTGGCTCGAACCGATGGCCGCCGGAAAGGCCATGCTGACCGGAGCGCTCGTCGACGCGGGGTCGGCGGATCCCGGCAAGCCGGCGACAACGGCGCGCCAGGACGGCAGCGGCTGGATACTCGACGGCCAAAAGGTTTTCGTGCCCGCGGCACATCTGGCGCAACGCATCTTGGTGCCCGCCACCACCGGCACCGGCGTCGGGATCTTCCTTGTCGACCCGCGCGCCGCTGGCGTCTCGCAGACGCGCCAGGAGACGACGACCAAAGAGCCGCTCTTTGCGGTCAAGCTCTCCGGCGTCCGGGTCAACGCGACGGACCTCCTCGGCGGCGATGGTCAGTCCGGCAGCGAGAAGTTGAACTGGATATACGAGTGCGCCGTGATCGCCACCTGTGCAACGCAGATCGGTGTGTCGGAGAAAACCGTCGAACTCACCAGCCGCTACGTCTGCGAACGCGTGCAGTTCGGCGTGCCCATCGGTTCTTTCCAAGCCGTCCAGCATCGCATGGCCGATTGCTACATCGATCTCGAAGCCATGCGTTGGGTGACCTGGAGAGCGGCGTGGAAGCTGTCGCAAGGCTCGTCTGCCACACGCGATGTGGCGGTGGCGAAGTTCTGGGCCGCCGAGGCCGGCGCGCGCATCGCCGCTGCCGCCCAGCATTTGCATGGCGGGATCGGCGTCGACGTCGACTATCCCGTGCACCGCTACTTCCTCTGGTCAAAGGCGCTGGAACTGAGCTTGGGAGCGGCCGCACCGCACCTGGCGCGGCTGGGTCGAGATATGGCCAGAACCGGGCCGTTGGAGTTTTCTTGAGGTGCGCTGACGAGCTGGGTTACACTCCGCGCCGTGCGCGGCGATAACCTCAGGAGGAATTGCAGTGGAGTACAGGACTCTCGGTCGTTCAGGACTACAGGTCTCCGTAATCGGGCTCGGGTGCGACAACTTCGGGCACCGCTGTGATGCGGATCAGTCGGCGGCGATGGTCCATCGTGCCATGGACCTCGGGATCACGTTCTTCGATACCGCCGACATCTACGGCCCCGGCGGTCTGTCCGAAGAGTACCTGGGCAAGGCGCTGAAGGGCGGCCGCCGGCTGGACGCGGTGATCGCCACCAAGTTTGTCGGACCCACCGGTTCGTACACCGGGCTCTTGCACATGGGCACGTCGCGACGGCACATCATGAACGCCATCGACGGCAGTCTGCGGCGGCTGGGGACGGATCACGTCGACCTCTATCAGGTCCATTTCCCCTACCCTGGCGTGCCCATGGAGGAGACCTTACGGGCGCTGGACGACCTCGTGCACCAGGGGAAGGTGCGCTACATCGGCTGCTCCAACTTCGCCGCCTGGCAAGTTGTGGACGCG
>DASVHW010000261.1 GCA_036382395.1 Candidatus Binatia bacterium
GTTGTGTTGCGCGATCAAGATGTCGCTTGACGCGCCGTAACGGTGTAGCGCGCCGCCGATGTACTTCGACCAGGCCAGCGAGTCGCGCACCAGCGCTCCGCGCATCGGCAACAGGTTGTGGAAATTCTGGGTAGTAATTTCGGTCATGTTGAGGACGCGGAACTGCGGGTAGTACATGATCAGTTCGGCCGGTGCCTCGGCATCCGGGGTCAACTCGAAGATGATCTCAATGCCGTCAATCCGGTGGGTCTCGATCGGCTTTTCGATCAGGTTGGTGGGCGCAATCAGCGTGACTGTGCCGAGCGAGACGCTTTTGCCCAGCCCGGTATCGACCTGGCCGCGTTCGCCGCGCGGCAGCATCGCGCCGAACTGGAACAGGGCGCGCCGCAGCATCGCGTTGCCGGCGATCACGTTTTCGCCGACTGCCGCGGCCATGAAGCCCGCGGGCGCCCAGATCGTCACCTTGCCGGCCGCCACCTCATCGGCGCTGACGATTCCGCGGACGCCTCCGAAGTGATCGATGTGGCTATGAGAGTAAATGACCGCTACCACCGGCCGCTTCGGTCTATGCTTCAGGTACAGGTCCATCGCCGCTTTGGCGACCTCGGTCGAGATCAGCGGGTCGATCACGATGAGACCGCTGTCGCCCTCGATGATCGTCATGTTGGATACATCGAAGCCGCGAAGCTGGTAGACGCGCTCCGTCACCTGGTACAGGCCGTTGGCCATGTTCACGCGGGCGTGACGCCACAAGGCCGGATGAACGGTGTCGGGGGCCTTCTCGCTGGAGAGAAACTCATAGCCTTGGAGGGTCCACACCAGACGACCATCGGGGCGCGTGATCAACTGGTCGCCGAGCGCTTCGATAAAGCCGCGCCGCGCATCTTCGAACGATTGCTGATCGGCAAGCGGTACCTGTGCCAGTGCTGCCCAGTTCGCCGCGCGCGTGGCTTCAGTTGCGTCCTTCATCGTGGTCTCCTCCGATTTCGCCACGTTGCCACGTGCGCGCTCTTTCGATCGGCCTGTGAATCAGCATTGGCGAGTGACTTCTCAGGGTTTTTACGCAACTCACCGAAAACCCATCCGCTCTTCGCGGGGGCAAGTTTGCGCGCCGATTCACGCTCAATTCCCGGACCGAGGGGGGCGCAAGTCCATCAGAACAGCTTCACGAGCTGCTTGCCGATGTTCTCGCCTTTGAGCATGCCGATGAACGCGCGCGGCGCATTCTCGATTCCTTCAGCGATCGTCTCGCGGCACGTGATCGTGCCCGCACGAACCCATCCGGCAAGTTCGGCCACCGCCGTAGCGCTCCGATCCGCGTAATCGGAGACGATGAAGCCCTGAACTTTGACGCGGTTGATGAGCAGCATGACGAAGTTGTTCATCCCGCGCGGCCGCACCTCATTGTATTGCGAGACCAGCCCGCAGAGCGGAATGCGCGCGAACGGGTTGAGCTGAAGCGCGACCGTGTCGAGGACCTCGCCGCCCACGTTCTCGAAGTAGATATCGATGCCGCGCGGCGCCGCCTCGCGCAAATCCCTGAACAGGTTTCCCGCCTTGTAATCCACGCACGCGTCGAAGCCGAACTCGTTCACCACGATGTCGCACTTCGTCTTCCCGCCCGCAATTCCCACGGCGCGGCATCCCTTCAGCTTTGCGATCTGGCCGACCACGCTGCCCACCGCGCCGGCCGCCGCCGACACCACAACCGTTTCCCCCGTCTTCGGCTGTCCGATATCGAGCAACCCCCACCATGCGGTCAGACCGGGCATGCCGACGGCGCCGAGATACTTGGACAGCGGGACGAGCTGCGGGTCGACCTTCCGCAGCGTGGTCCCCTTGGACACGCCGTACTGCTGCCAGCCGAACTGGCCGACGACCGAATCGCCGGGCTTGAAGTTCGGATTGTGTGATTCGACGATTTCGCCTGCGGTTCCACCGACCATCACCTGCCCGATCTGAACGGATGCCGCGTACGATTTCACGTCGTTCATCCGCCCGCGCATGTAGGGATCGAGCGACAGATAGATGTTCCTGACGAGGACTTCGCCCGCGCCGGGCTTCGGCATCTCGCTCTCGGCAATGCGGAAATCTGTCTCCTTGACCCATCCGACCGGCCGATTCGCGAGCGTAACCTGGACGTTCTTGTTGCTCATGTTCTGACTCCCGCGCCAGAGTTGCACACGACGCACCGCAGCTCAATTCAATGCCTCCCTGCCCGTGCGAACGGTAGGTGCTCGCCCGCCGTGCGGCGCCTCGCGATGCGCATGCTTCGCCGCACAAATGTTCCTGCCGTCCCTGTGCAGCATGGAAGTTGCTGTTCGGCTGGGGGAGTGTGATTCGGCATCGGCGAGCGCCCCCACTCACCTTTGTACGCAACTCGCTGATCTGCGGTTGAAATTGCTTACTTCCCCCCGGGGGCACGATCAGCGCCGATGGTGACCCCTGGCAAACTGGGCGGAAGAGGCAGAAAAATCAGCGAAACAAATCCGCACTGCGCGGGGTGAACTTTGGGCGCCGATTCACAAATCAGAGCCTGGTCGCATCGCAAGCTGGGCATCTGAAGCCCGAGATGCTGCGGAACATCGCTCACGCGGTGGCCAACATCGTCATTTGGCGAGGGCTCTCCCGATTCACCGATATCGAATTGGGATCTAGCATGGCGCAGCTTGTGGGTAATTGAAAGGTGACCAACACCGTCTGGTGCTCGGGCACGGGAGGCGCGATCGTCTTCCGCGGCGTTCCCTCGATGACGAGGACCATCGACGTCCGTCGGACTACCCCTTCTTCCGGTCGGAGGACCTGTGGATTCTGGCTGCGGGTGATAGCACCGGCCTGGTCGGGCCGCTCCTGTTGACGCTCCTCGGGCCGGCGGCGGCGCTGGGACTGGTGACCGGGCTCCTCGTGCGCCGCTAGGAGGCGTAGCGCATCAGCGCCATCGTAACCGCGACGAAGTGGCACACGGCGGCGGCGATGACCAGGGCGTGGAAAATCTCGTGGTAGCCGAACACCCGGGGCCACGGGTCAGGGCGCTTGAGCGCGTAGATGACCGCGCCGCCGCTATAGAGCACGCCGCCGGCCGCCAGCCACAGGAGCGTGGCCAACCCCAGCGCCGTGCGCATCTCTGACAGGTACATGATGCCAAGCCACCCCATGGTGAGGGCGAGCAGCGCCACCAGCGCCTTGGGAGCCCGCACCCACACCAGCGCCCGGAACGCCCCGAGCGCCGCGCAGGTCCAGATGGTAATCAGTAGCACCTGGCCCTTGGCCCGCTCGAGCCCCAGGCACAGCGGGGTGTAGGTGCCCGCGATGAGAATGAAGATGGCCGAGTGGTCCAGCCGCCGCATCCGCTGGCGGGCTTGCGGGGACCACGTCGGCCGGTGGTAGAGCGCGCTGACGCCGAACAACAGCGTCAGGCTCGCGACGTACACGGCGGCGCCCCACCGTGCGGTGGTGCCCGGCGCCATCCACACCAGGACGGATCCGGCCAGGGCGGCGACAAAGAAGGCCACCTGATGGGTGACGCCTCGAAGGAGAGGCTTGGTCGTCGTTTCGGGAGAGGCAGCTTCCATCACCTGTGAGCTTGTACCACGCGCACTATGCGGGTGTCAGGAAGGGTGTGATGACCTAAAGCGCGGCCTACAACTTCGCGGATCATCTGCCGGAGTGGCGCACCTTCTATTTCAAAATTTATGACCAAGACGCGAGCAAATACAAAGAAGCCTTCTCTGCTTTCGCCACCTCGCCCACCTACGGTGTGATCTTGTTGGTGTCGAGCACTTCCCAGCTGCCGCTGCCGGCGAACGCGAGCACGGGGGCGTCCGCGTCGTCGGGCGACCGACCGATCCGCTTCTTGAGGTCGTCTTTCGATTCCGCTCGTAGCGTCTTGTCTGACTGGATCTTGTACCGGCGTGTGCTCACTGCGTGGAGTCGTTGCGGCGAATGAGCTAGATACTGGGAGTGAGGTGAGGTGTGAGTTTACGTTCTTCTGAGGAGTCTTCAGATATGCTTCTTGAGCACTCCTTGATCCGTCGGCCGCCTTTCGGATTCCTTTTCCTGGAGGGGCGAGCCGTGCTTGAATTGGCGGCGCTGTTACCAGCGTACCCGCTATTGCGGCAAGCGCCGCGAGGGGATGGGCATCCGGTGCTGGTGCTGCCGGCTTTCATGACGAGTGACCTGTCGACTCGTGTGCTCCGCGGTTTCCTGCGCGCTCGCGGCTACGCCGCGCACGGTTGGAAGCTCGGCCGTAATACAGGTCCCACCCCGGAGACGGTGGCCAGCCTCCGGCGACGTCTCGAAGACCTGCGCGCGCGATACCGTAAACGGGTGAGCGTGATCGGTTGGAGCCTTGGGGGTATCTACGCGCGGGAACTGGCGCGAGCGTTTCCGACCGATGTGCGTCAAGTGATCACTCTGGCCAGCCCCTTCCGCAACCTCGATGCGGTCAACGTCCCGGCCTTTCTGCTGAAGCGCCGACGCCCGCATCCCGATGAGGCCGCCCTGCGGGGACGCTTGCGCGAACCGGTGTCCGTACCAATGACAGCGATCTACAGCAGGACCGATGGCGTCGCCGCTTGGCAGAGCTGTGTCGCTGAATCGGGCCCGCTGAGCGAAAGCATCGAGGTGGACAGCAGTCATCTTGGCATTGGCTGGCACCCGGTGGTCCTCCTGACGATTGCGGACCGTTTGGCACAGCCTGAGGGCGTGTGGGACCGCTTTCGCACACCCAAGAGCTGGCGCTGGCCCCTCTCGGCCTGGGTGATAGCCAGTCCGCGAGAGCGGGGGGACGCAACCAAGGCTCTCCCGGCGGCGCAGCACAAAGTAGGGTATTCGCGCCCGGCTTCGCGTTCACGAAGGGGCAACCTCGCACCTTCGAGTGGACGTCAGACGCCGGGAACCGGCGCTTCGGATGGTTCTGCAACGACTGCGGTAGCCGCATCGCCCATGGCCAGATCCCAACCGCCGGCGTGCTCAGCGTGCGGAGCGGAACGCTGGACGACACCTCTTGGGTCGAACCGGTCGGCGACATTTGGACGCGGAGCGCGCAGCCCTGGGCCTTGCTGTCCAGCAACCGGCTGAGAGCCGAACAGCAACTAACGGACTACGCCCCGTTCATCGAGCGCTTTCGGCGCCAAGGCTGGTTCGAGTTCTAAGAAGGGAGAGGTGATTCGATGAGTGGGTCCACCAAGAAGCGAGTCGTTGTCTGGGGCACCGGATTTGTCGGGAGAATGGTGATTCCCGAAATTGTGCGGCATCCCGAATTCGAGCTGATCGGAGTCGGGGTCAGCAACCCGGAGAAGGTCGGGAAGGACGTCGGCACGATCTGTGGCATCCACCCGCTCGGCCTTGCCGCGACCGACGACGTTGCCGCCTTGATCGCGCTCGATCCCGATGCTCTGGTGCACTACGGCCCAACCGCTGCGTACGCGCAAGACAATATACATTTGATCAAGCAGTTCCTTCTCGCCGGCATCGACGTCTGTTCGACGGCGATGACGCCGTGGGTGTGGCCGGCAATGACCAAGAATCCGCCGCAATGGATCACCCCCATCACGGAAGCCTGCGAACAGGGCGGCGCGTCGTGCTTCACGACCGGCATCGACCCGGGCTTTGCGAACGATCTCTTTCCGATGACGCTTATGGGCCTTTGCGCCGAGGTGCGGATCGTCCGCGCCCTCGAGATCCTCGACTACATCAATTACGAGGGCGACTACGAGATGGAGATGGGAATCGGAAAGCCGCCGGAGTTTCAAGCGCTGCTCGAGAACCCGGACATGCTCGCAATGGGGTGGGGTGGGACCGTGCCGATGATCGCGCATGCTGCCGGCATCGAGTTCGATGACATCACCACGACGTGGGACAAGTGGGTGACGCCGAAAGCCATTCGTACGGCGAAAGGCACGATTCAACCGGGCGAAGTGGCCGCCATCCACTTCACGATCAATGGCATCTACAAGGGCGAAACGCGCATCCAGCTTGAGCACGTGAACCGCGTCGGCCCCGACGCCGCGCCCGACTGGCCGCGCGGCCATCAGGACGACGTCTATCGCGTCGAAATCGAAGGCTCGCCATCGATCACCCAGGAGACCGCATTCCGTTTTACCGACGGCAGCGGCCGCGATGCGGCGGCTGCAGGCTGTCTGGCGACGGGTCTGCGCGCTCTGAACGCTGTGCCGTACGTGAACGAGCTCCCGCCCGGCTGGGTGACCGCGCTCGACCTGCCGCTGATCGCGGGCAAGGGCACCATTCGCTGATCCGATCTCCCGTGGTGCC
>DASVHW010000262.1 GCA_036382395.1 Candidatus Binatia bacterium
CATGTGAAAGCGGCGCGGAAACAGAGCGGCACGCCGGGGCGCATCATCGCCTACGTGATGACGCTGGAGGGCCCCGAGCCGGTGGGCCAGCTGACCGCTTCACCTGACTATGCCCACTATATAGAACACCAGATCGCTCCGGTCGCCGACGCCGTGCTCCGCTTCCTGGGAACCGACTTCGAATCGGTCGCGCAGACAAAGAGGCAGTTGGCGCTGTTTTGAATTCCCGGGCGCTGCCGGCTTCCTTGTATTTCTGTACCCTGACTGCGGGAATGCAAGGACGATCAAGCTCGCTGATGGCGATCGCCGTGCGGGCGGTGCGCTCGATGGTTGCAGAGGGAGGGACAGCGGCAACGGCGGCGTGGAACGCGGCCCGGTCTTGGCGGCTAATCGGTGCCGACAGGTACCACCCGGGCGCCTGCAAGTGCGAGGTCGCGGTCCGTTCCCCAGACTTCTTCGATTCGAAAACGATCGAGGAACACCAGGCTCGATGCGTCCACGTACGTGAGCTTGTGACCCCGGAGACGCTCGAGCTTGCGGATGACCAGCGCGTGGTGCTCGGCGTCGAGCGACAGCAGCTCAAGATGCGGCAGGTCGACGAGCGCCAGGCGGAAGGTCCGCGCGGCTTCCTCACCCAGGCGGTGGAGAAACCAGCCGTAAGTCTCCGACACGATCGCCAGTGACGAAAACCACCGTCGCGGCGGGTCTGAGAAGAGACGCGTCGCCGCCTGGTGATACTGATCGGATCGGTCGAGAAAGGCGATGAATATGCCAGTGTCCAAGAAGACCGGCCCGGCCCTCATGGCCGTGCGCGCCCATAGACCACGTCGTTGACGCTACGGCTCGCGTGTGGGTCGCCGGAGGACACCGAACCCGCGTACCGCATCCAAGGGCGAGCGGTTCCCTTCCGTTGCCCCAACGCCACCGCCACCGCGCGGCGCAAGAACTCGGCGAGGGAGATGCCACGCCGTCGCGCCTCCGCCTTGGCTTGGCGGTACGCGTCCTCTTCCAGGGATATCTGTGTCCGGATCATCTGTTATCAGGGTAATGTGGTGTGATAACACATGTCAAGCTCGCAGAGCCGGCCGGTCGAGCGTTGGGCGGCGAAGGTAGAGGTGTGCGATGGCCAGGAAGAGAGAATGCGTCGATTTCGTGAAATAGATCGAATCTCGGCTGGAGTCCTGCCGCACGCGCCGACTTCGCGGGCGCCGAAAAAGATCGTGGGTGCGAGTCACCGCGCGGCGAGAAGTGCCAACGGCTGGTTGCGGTGCAGCGCGGTGATCCGTACCCAAAGTGCCATCGTCCCCAAGCCGGAATTCCGCGAGTTGAAGAACACGTCGATGAAATCATTCTCGCCCACGGCGACGCGCAGCTTGACGGCGATCACCGTGCGGGCGGTGCGCTCGATCGTTGCAGAGGGAAGGACAGCGGCAACGGCAGCGTAGAACGCGGCTTCGAAGGCGTCTGGATCGTCAGCCAGCGGCATCCGCCGGTGCCGTCAACTCCCGGATGAAATCGAGAAGTTCCCGCCGCTCCATGGCGAGCGCTTCCCAGCCCATGAAGTCGCGCTCGGTGCGGCGCGCGAAACGCGCGGCGATTGCGACCCGCGTTCCAGTCCGCAGCTAACTGCTCGAACGTGCGGCCGTAGCGCCTCGAAGTCCCCGATCTGGTCGACGACGTCGCGCAAGCGAATCCGCACGGCTTCCAAAGCTACGACCTTGATCGACCCCGCCAGGCCAGCCGCCGGCTGCAGCTTGCGCAGAACAAGCTGAGCCCGTTCACTCAATTGCAGTTCTACGGCCACAGGGTACTGCCGAATCGGCGCTTCCGGCAAGTGTGTCGAGGTGCTGGGTAGTGGGTCACTTTGACCCACTACCAGGTACTGCGTCGAGGTACGGTAGGTACGGTGCCTGGCGAGGTCGCCCGGCCCTGCGAGCACGGATGAGCGACCGACCCCAGCGCCACCACGACCGCCGCGGTTTGGCCAGCTACCTAGCGCTCCACGCGGCTGAAGAACTCCGGGAGGCAATCGGTATTGAACTGAATGACATGAATCACCTAATCCCCTACCGACGGTCATTGAATCACTACGAGTATTGAGTACTAATGAGCGCACTTGTGTACTAACGTACACGGGGGCTGCTCCTAAGAAGCCTGCGGTGAACCACGCCCCCGCATGGGTTGCTCGTTCGCAACAGCTCGCCGGTTTAACCCCGGCCACAAAGAGGTGCATCATGGCAGCTCTCAAAATTAATGAAGCATCGGTCATTGCAGCCTTGGTCATCGCGCTCATTGCCACTGAGCCGAGACTCCTTGCGGCGCAGATCAGTGGCGACCAGCCGGTGATCTCCGGCACTGCTGGAACTGAAGCTGGTCCGCTCGGCCCGCCAGATATTGTCGACATTCCCGGCGTTGGGCCTGTCGACCTGAGCACTCTTCCGCCAAAGTTGCGCAACAACATCCGAAGGCCGGGAGTGGTTTACACGGAGCCGCCGGAGCAGTACGGGGACCTGCCGCCTCTGCCGCAGTCCCCGGACGTGGACGAGCCCCGTTCGATCCCCGAACTTACAAGTCCTGCGGAGGCGCCACCAACGCCCGAATTCAGGGAGGATATCTCGCAGGAAGAAGCCATGAGGCGTATGTACCAGAAGCGGGCTTGGCCCCTTGGCGAAATCCCGGAAGACGCACACCTGAAAGCGTGGCAGCACATACAGGAAATGCAAGAAGCTCCGCCGCCGGCGTTAGAAGCACCGGCCACCCCACAGTCATTGTTGCGACTGGGACCGGGACGATGGCTCGCGCGAGCCTGGGAAATGCTTGCTCCGCCGCCGGCATTCGCCCAGTCGGCTCTCTGGTCTCAGATTGGCCCGGCGCCGTTCCGAGTCGACAACGGCGCGGGACTGGCGAACGCCGGAAGGATCGCTTATGTGGCGGTGGATCCTCAAAACTCTGCGCGCATCTACCTAGGAACAGATCTCGGGGGGCTTTCCGCACGCTCGATGGTGGCACCACTTGGACTGCTTTGACGGACGACCAGCCAAGCCTCGTGATCAGGAGCGTCGCCATCCATCCGACCAACAGTGATGTCGTGCTCGCCGCTACTGGCGGGTACACATACCGGGGCGCAGGCCTTCTCCGTACCACAAACGCAACGTCCGCAGTGCCGGCGTGGTGCCAAATCGGCCCGACTTGGTGTAATGGCAATCCGCCGTGCGGCCTCTCTGGAACCTGCGTGGCCTCAAACCCAACAAACTGCCCGGAAACCGTGCCGGCGAATAGCGTCCTCTCGATCGGCGCCGTGGTCGTGGACGATACGAAGGTTACCGGTCCCGCTCCGTACCCGCGTGTTTGGGTCGCGACGTCGAAGGGGCTTTGGTGGTCTGACAACGCTCTTGATCCGGCGACGTACACTAACTGCAATCTCGTGAACTGGACGCGCATCACCGCCTTGCTCAACCGGGCCGATGGCCTTCCAAATCAGATCGGTACCCTGCTTGTGAGCCCGTGGGACTATCCCCCTACGAAGAATGGCGCGGACAAGAACACGCTGTTCGCGAGTGTGGTGAACAGCGACACGCCGTCACAAAATGGTTGGTACCGATCACCTGATCGCGGCGGCTGCTGGGCGCGAGTCAACCCCTCTGGATTCACATTTGGAGCGGACCTAAACTGTTATGATTCCGGACCGAACGCCTGCTCCACAATTGCGCGCGACACCGCTCAGGGCACAAGCGGAACCGACGTGATATACTCGACAATCAATGGCGGCAACCTACAAACGATGTGCGGGAACCCACCCAGCGCCGTAGTCAAGATGCGGCTGTACAAAGGTACCTTTCCCGATACGGGTGGGGTGTGCACAGGGACGGGCCTCACCTGGCACCTGATTACGGCAAATAGGACCTGCTCGACCAGCGCAGATTGTTGTGATGTCGGCTGCCAGTGTCTGCTCAACGGTCAGCCGCAGAACCCGTGTCCCACCGGCCAAACGTGCACTTGCGCCCCAGGCCCTGACTGCCAGAATATGCGATCTGTTCAGATCGACCCTGCGAACAGGAATGTTGTCGTACTCGGCGCAGAAGACCTTTCCCGCTCGACGGATGGCGGTACCAGCGGCTTCAAGATCCTGGGTGTTGGGACGCTGCATGTGGACCACCATGCATTCGCCTTTGACCCTGCGAATCACAACGTCCTGTTTGATGGAAACGACGGCGGCATCTGGAAGAGCAGCCCCGACTTCAGCAACGGCAGTGTGAACCCGGCGTGGAGCAGTCTCAATACGAACCTCGCGAACGCCGAGTTTTACGGCGGTACGATCGACACGCTCAATCCCGGCACCTCTGGGGGCGGCACGCAGGACGATGGGACCCTGCGCGGGGCCAATCCGCTGGAGTGGTCGTATTACACCGGCGGCGATGACGATGTCGTGATCATCGATCCCACGAATTCCAAGGTCATCTACAAGATGGGCGCCTTCGACAACGCCGGGGCGATTTCGCGCAGTACCGAAGGTTGGCTCAACTTCCACGATATCACCGGCCAGCTGCCTGGCAAACGCTTCGTCGGCAACTCCCCCACAATGGACCCGAACGACCACAGAAAGTTACTGGTCTTCTCCAGCACCGATCTCAAGGCTTACCGAACCGCCAACGCGGACGACCCATCGCCCGCGAACGTAACGTGGTCGTCTATAACGAGCAACGTTTTCCCCGCCAGCGGCGGTTCGCAGCCCAACTTTTCCGCAAACCTGGAGGCGCTCGCAGTCGCACCCTCCAACTCCGCGCTGATTTTCGGCGCAAGCTGCGGAGCTCAGGTGTGGCGCACCACGGACGCCGGTACGGGCAACAACTGGTATCAGAAAGGGGCCAGCGCCATACCAAATGTGTGCTTGAGCAGCATCGTCATCGACAGATCCCAGACCTGTAACGCGACTGCATGCACGGTTTACGTCACCAGCTTGGGTCCGGACGCCAATCCTTCCGCACCCGACCGTGTGTTTCGAAGTACCGATAGCGGTGCGACTTGGCAGAACGTCAGTGGGCTGGGCGGTACCTGCAGCGGCGGCACATGCCCCAACGGGTTTCCGTGCTCGAACGGCACCTGCCCGTATGCGCTGCCGGCCAACGTCGCGGCGAACAAACTTGCGATCCACACGGGGGACCACACCGTGCTGTACCTCGGTACGGATATGGGCATCTATCAAGGATGCCTGGCGTGCCGATCAACGAACGGAGCCTGCGACCCGAGCGGGTCGTCTGTGGTCTGTAACCCGAACGGGACCGTCTGGATGTGGGCGAAATTCATGAGCGGCTTCCCAAAGACTACGGCTGTCAACGACCTTGCTGTCAACTCCGAGACGGGCCGACTCCAAGCCTTCACCTACGGCCGCAGCGCTTGGGAAACGCAGCTTCCCAGCTATACCCTCCCCAACCCAGATCTCAAGGTGAACACGGCCAATCCGGTGACAGATGTATTTGGTCGCTCCGTGCGCATTAGCAGTGGAAGCGGGTTATTCTGGGCGGTGTCGTGGCTGGACGACCGCTACGGAGCCAACAACTGGCATGTCTTCGCCCGCGGCTACGGCTATGATGCGAATGGTAAGCCGAGCCCGCAAGCGAACGACTTCCAGGTTGACGACACCAGCACCCACGTCGCCCAGGCACCAGCGCTCGCCGGTAATCCGATACAGACACTCGGTATGTACGGTGCACACGTAGCATGGCAGGATGATCGACTTAGCCCCGGCGTATACCAGCATGTCTATTTCCAGTATGTCCGAAGCGATGGATACAAGCAGTTCGTAACCGACATGCGCGCCGATCAGCACGCCCCGGCGATCAAAGCCACTAATCCGGCGCTCAACTTCCAGCCGAACCTCAACTCGACGATTGCCTGGCAAGCGGGACCGCAGTGCCGGTAGCGCGCTCCGCGACGTTTGGGCGCGGCGCTTCGACTCGGTGGGCAGCGCGCTTGGAGGCGCGTTCCAGGTCAATGCCGCACCTCCACCTGTCACCTTAGACGCAACGTTCCCCGCAGTAGGGGCAGACAGTGCCAGTAATACCTACATTGCATGGGAAGAGAAAGACACCGCTTCGGGAACCGACTATAGCATCCGCATCAGCAAGTATGACGCAAATGGCGTGCTCCAAAGCCCGTCACGCGTCCGCGTCGATACGGGTACGCCCGGTGATAACACTGTGCGTCACGACGTGGCGCTCACGGTGGACAATCAGAATCCCTCGACTATCCTAGCGACATGGTGGGAGGGCCTCAACAATGGCCCCGAGACGGTTTTCAGCACAAGACTGGCAATCACAGGGGGCTCCGTGACGTTCCTAGACACAGCCGCGGTTCAGGTCAATCAGCCCCCCGGATCGCCGAGCGGCCTAAAACGGGCAATATACCCGAAGGCAGCATTGGATCAGAACAACACCGCCCTCGTGACGTGGCAGGCGACAGTCAACGACCAGACGCAGTTCACCTGGAACATATTTGGACGAAGCTTCGGGCTGGCTGGAGGCATTGGCAACGCGCCGCTGAAGAACGACTTCCGCATCGATCTTGCGCCGCGCGCTGCCGCGGCCCGGGCGCCAGGCGTGGCACGCGCCTCAACGGCAGGCAAGTTCGTGTATGCATGGCGCGACAACCGCGCAGGCCACTATGACGTGTACACACGTTTGGTGACCTCGGTTCCGTAAGGAGCTGGGAGCAGATCCTCACATGACCTCTCGCTGGCCTATGAGCCTATTGTTCGTAAGCGTACTCTCCTCCTGGGCACTCACCGTCCGCGCCGCACCTTTTGCCTACGTTGATGGATCGAGCGATGGCACGCTGTCGGTGATCGGCGCAGTTGCGGTGGGTCGTGACCGGTCTGTCGCATCCACCGTGACACTCCAGACCGCAACGGCGACGCCGACTATGGGCCCCTGCGGTCCAGTCTGCCGTGGTCTTTCACAGTCGTGCACGGCAATCGTCGACGGCAGGCCAGTCAGCGGCGCCTGCTTTATGCAAACGGACCACGGCTGCGAGTGTGGGCCGGAGGGCCCTCCACCGACGAGCACGACAATTCCGACGGCGACGCCGACGATGGGCCCCTGCGGTCCAGTCTGCCGTGGTCTTTCACAGTCGTGCACGGCAATTGTTGACGGCAGGCCAGTCAGCGGCGCCTGCTTCATACAAACGGACCATGGCTGCGAGTGTGGGCCGGAGGGCCCTCCGCCGACGAGCACGGCGAATCCGACGGCAACGGCACCGAGCCCCACCCCTCTACCCGTCCTATGCGCGGGAGATTGCGACGGCACCGGTTCGGTCACGGTGGACGAATTGATTCTTTGCGTGAATATCGCCCTGGGCAATCTTCCGCTTATGGCGTGCAACGCGTGCGATGCGAACGGGGACGGCAACGTAACCGTCGATGATCTCCTGAATGCCGTGAACAATGCCCTGAACGGCTGCCGGGCACCGGCCTCACGACCCTAAGTCGTCTCGCCAGGACTCGGAACTCGGCTCCGGCATCGTTGCTGCCAGGCTCCAACACTTCGCTTGCAATCGGCAGTGCGAAAGATTACGCAGCTGACTCGGTTCACCTGTGACGACTCACGACGTACGAATCAAGGCTGACGACATCGGTCGCTTGTTCATCGTCGGCATTCCCGGACCGCAGCTCGATGTCCAAACGCGACGGACGCTGGAGCGACTGCGCGTCGGCGGTGTCATCCTCTTTCGTCGCAACGTCGACACACCGGCGCAGATTGCGGCCCTCACG
>DASVHW010000263.1 GCA_036382395.1 Candidatus Binatia bacterium
CAGGCGGATACCACGCCAAGGCCGACGACGGCGCCCGAGGCTGTTCCGGGTGCGCCGGCCGCAAGCGCGCCAGAGACCACTTCGGAGGAAGCGATGGAGGAGCAACCGTCTGGTATCCAACTGTTCCCTCCGCCGGGCACCAAACCGATCAAACGCGGTATCGTCGTGCCGGAGGATTTCGAGCTACCGCCTGGCTACGTGCGACATTACCAGACGACGGACGAGGGCTATCAGCTGCCTGCGATCTTGATGTTCCATCCGGATTACCAACCGCTCGATGAACGGGGTGAGCCGATTCCCTTGCCCGAAAACCGCGTCGTGCCCCCCGAGATGGCGCCTCCGGGAATGCGCGCTCAGACGCTGGAGGTGCCCGAGAAGGGCGCTCCCGTAAGTCCCGAACAGGCCGAGCAGGCGGCGAGACGATCGCGGCCCCACGTGGATGTGGGGCCGGAGTCCCCGCCTGCGCCAGACCGTTGAGCGGCCGCGACGGAAACGGCGCCCGCCTCGCCGTAGCAATGGTGCGCCCAAGACACCAGCCGCGATATTTTTGGTGACGCTGCGTTTTTGTCTGTCCGTTGTTGTCTGTTTTTGTGTTGACGCCAGTTTCTCGATTGTGCTAAGCGGCACTCCGGAGGTTAAGTATCGTGTGCTGTGCAACTCACAACGGAAGGGGGAGACTATGATTCGAAGAGCAGGTCAACTGATGGCGTTCGCGGCAATCGTTGCGATCGGCTCCAGCGCGATGGCGAGCACGCTGACGCAGAATGTGTCGTGGACCATCGACCGACCCAACATCACCACGAAGTACAGAGTCGTCGCGTACGGCGACTCGATTTACGCCGGCTACAAGGGCATCGACCTTCTGTCTGGGAACCCCGTCGCCATCTTTTCGGCGCCGACGGTCCAGGGCGACTACGCCTCCAACTACTGGAACACCGACGTCGAGACCATCCGGCGCACGAAGTCGGGCGCCGTGGCGTCGGACATTTACAACAACAAGATCGTGGCCGAGAAATCCTACATGCAGGCCACGAACACGCGCATCGTCACCTTCGAGATGTGCGGCAACGACGGACTGCAGGCGCGCAGCAGCTTTGCCGGCCAGACCGGCACCTGCGACTACACCCCACTGAACAACGCGCTGAATAACTGCACTACCTATCTCCAGAACGCGATGTCGTTCATCAACGCCAACGTCTACTCCGGGGTCAAATTGAAGATCGTCTCGAACCTGTACTACCCCGGCTACAACGCGGACAACCACGCGGCGTCGTGCACGAACTCCGGCACGACCACGAAACCGAACCTGCGCGACGCGTTCCTCCCGTATCTGGCGAAGATCAACTGGCGCACCTGCAATTTCGCCAATACGTACGGGTTCAAGTGCGCCGACAGTTTCGCGCAGTTCATGGGCGCGGATTACGACTCGAACGGCGATGGGCAAATCGATTCCGATGGCCTGAAGTACGTGCAGGGCGAGTCGGAGAGCGCCTACGTGACCCGGATCACGGGCACGTTGAAGCTGACGATCCGCGACGCCAACGTCAAATTCATCAGCTCGAGCACCAGCGCCGATTACATTCAGTCGGACGACACGCATCCGACGTACGATGGCGGCACGATCTCCGTCGGCATGTTCGGTGGTACGGGGACAGGCTCAGCCCCGCCGGATATCCCGTCCAACCAGTACATCAACGGCAAGAACCCGTTCTGGAATCTGTACGGCCACGAGCGTATGGGCTGGCAGCTGTCGGTCTACGACCCGGCCACGCCGTGACGCTCACCACGGCAGAAAACGCCGAATGAGCAGCGCCGGGATGCCCACGTAGTAGAGCACCCGGCAGGCGACCTCAGCCAGGCGCCGCACCCTCGCCGCGCGCGAGGGTGCGGCCCAGGCCGCCAGCAACACCCCCGCCTCTGCCAGGATCCGCCACCCGCCCGCGTAAATCACGAGGTCAATGGTCACCACAGTCCACAACAGACCGAACCCTTGCAGGTACGGCTTCAGCCCGCGCAGGTAGTACTGGCCGAACGTCCCGCCCCAGACGATGATCTGGTCCACTCGGAACAGCGGCAGCGTGGGGACTAACGCGAAGGCGGGAAACTTCAGCAACAAGTGATACCAGCGCCAGCGTGGGCCGCTGTGCTTGGCGCGGGCGTACAGCACGCTCGGATGCTGGAGCAGGACGCGCGCCCCCTCCAACCCGCCCGCCTCCGCCAGTGCTTCCAGCAAGGCGGTCGGATCGTCCAGCTGCAGTCCGTAGCGAAAGCGCCGGCCTGATTGCAGGCGGAGCCACAACCCGGTGCCGGGCAACGGGATCGTCCAGGCAGTGATGCGGGCGATGGCGCGACACGGTATTTCAACGCGCAGCTCGTGTCGCTCGATCACCAGCGTGCCGCCGGTGACCTCCACCCTCGCCGTGAACGCGCGCTTGATCAGCCAGGCCGCGCTTGCGGGCGCAAGGACGAGGATGGAGAACACGCGCATCAGCATCAGCGGCGGGAAATAATGGATTCCGGCCACGATGATCACGAGCAGGACGGGCAGAGTCGCACCGCTGATGGCGGTCAACAGCGCACCGATGATACGCCAGGCCAGCGGATATGCGATTGCGGTCGTGGTCGTCACCCCCTTCCCGTTCCCCTGCGGTATCACCACTTCCAACGCCACCAGAGCAACACGGCAACAGCAGATAGCTCACGCCGTTGCCGTCGACAAGGAGAAACGCCCCAACTCGCAAGGCAACGCAGTAAGCCCATCGCGGCAGCCGTTTTTCGGACGAAAGGGCTACCGCAGCAGCAGGTTGCACCGGTCCGACCCCACCACCAGGGCTGACATATTGTTCGCAAGGTAAATTGTGGGTATCGTCCGCTGACATGTCGCTGCGCGTCGGTTTCGTTGGGCTCGGAAACATCGGCAAGCCGATGGCCCGCCGCCTCGTTGCCGGCGGGTTGGAGACAACGGTCTTCGATCTAATTCCCGCTGCGGTCGACGAGTTGGTCGCCGCGGGCGCCCGCGGCGCGCACTCGTTGCGCCAGGTCGCTGCCGCGTCCGACATCATCGGCGTCTGCGTGCGCGATGACGCCGACGTGCAGGCCGTGGTCCTCGGCCAGGACGGTCTACTCGCCGGCGCGGCGGCTGGGACGGTGATCGCGCTGCACAGCACCATTCTGCCGCGCACGGTCACGGAGGTGGGGGCGGCCGCGGCGGCGCGCAGTGTCGGTGTCGTCGACGCCTGCATCACCGGCGGCGCCATGGGTGCGGAGCAAGGGACGCTGACGTACATGGTCGGCGGCGATCCGGCGCACCTCGAACGCTGCCGCCCGGCCTTCGCGACCTCGGCCGCACAGATCATCCATACCGGCGCGCTCGGTACCGGCGCGGCGACCAAGCTGTGCAACAATCTCATGACCTACCTCGGCTTCCTCTCCGCCTTCGAGGCGACGCTGCTGGCGCGCCGTGCAGGGCTGTCGATGGAAGCGCTCGAGGCGGTTACGTGTGCCAACGGCAACATGACCGAGCAGATGCGCGCCTTCCTCATGCTGCATCGGCTGCGCGCCGAACAGCGGAAGGACGCGGACTTCCAACGGCTGCTCCGTGCCTTCACGACGCTGGCCGAGAAGGACCTTGCCGTCACGCTGGCGTTCGCGCGCGAATACGGCGTGGCGCTGCCCGGCACGGCGCTCTGTCAACAGCTCATGGCGCGCGTCTACGGGCTCGAGGACGAGAACCGTCGCTGAGGTGAAGCCCAGCGCGCCGCCGCGCTCCGACGCCCTGCGACTGATCTGTGCAATCAACGAGGAGGAGATCCATGCCCGGTTCTGACAAGCGCCAGAAGGGAATCGCGAAGTTCGCCGAGGTCATGCAGTTCACGCCGCCCGACATTCCGGGCGACGTCTTCCTGGACGCGACGATCGAGCACCTGTTCGCCGAGGTCTGGGCGCGGCCGGGGCTAGGGGTCCGCGAGCGCCGGCTCATCACGCTCACCGTCCTCATGGGCCTCGGCAACGAGATGACGTTGCGCCTGCACTTCGGCGCCGCCATGAAGAGCGGCGACCTCAGCGACGCGGAGATCGACGAGCTCATCCTGCACGTCGCCCATTACGGCGGCTGGCCCAAGGCGGCGGTGGCGTCGCAGGTCGTCCGCCAACTCCGCGCCGAGCGGACGTAGGTCTGTCTCGGGCATCAGGGACTACCATCGGATTCCGATGGAACGCGCAGCATCAGCGGCGCGCGTCTTCGTGCGCCTCCGCTGAATGCGCATGTTCGGCTCTCACTCGACGCGCGACCCACCATCGGCTCAGACCTTCTCCACGCTCACGCCGTTCGCGTGCTGGGCGAGCGCCGCGAGATCGTCGAGATCCGAAGTGAGCGCGGTTCCATCGGGTTCCGAGAAAGCAACGACGAGTGCGTCGACGGCGGAACCTCGACGCGCTTGCCTGCGCAGCCGCGCAGCGCGCCGCGCCAACGGTTCGGGAATTTCCTCCACGACGTCGCACGTCTTTAGAAAGCGGTTCGTGGGCGCGTCGCGACCAGCATGACCTTGCAGGCACTCGACGAGGACGACTGAGGGGACGACAGGCGGCCAGAGGCCCTGCTCCCGCAGCGCAAGGATCAGCGCAGCCGCCTGCCGGGACCGTTCAGCAAGCCGGCTGACTCCGCCGGAATCGAGGACGAGCACGCCTGTCACCCCGCCTTACGAACGGGGCGTCGCGAAAGGCGCCGGGCCACGGTACCGGCGCGCGCGCGCTGGGCGACGCTGGGTGCCCCGACCTCCGCGATCAGATCGGCAAGGTACCGATCAGTTTCCAGGAGTAGATCCTGTCGACGCAGCTCCGCTTGGACGGCCTTCTGCAGGAGCTCCGAGACCGGGAGGCCACGCGCCTTCACTTGCTCGTACATGGCTTCGGGGAGGTACACCTGCATTCGAGGCATACGCCTACCTATACACCCTTCACGGGAAGCCCACAAGCGCGACGGTGCCGGCTGCGCTTGTCCTGAACACGACGCACGCTCGCCGACGCACTTCAAAACCGCGCGGGCGGCCGTCAGGTCGCCGGAGGCTTCTATTCCCTTCTCCCATCGATAGATCAGCGGGCTATGGTTCGTGCCTGATGCGGTCGGTCGCCTGCGGGTCCGTGCACAACTCGGCAACGTGCCGGAAGAGCCTCTTGCGCTCGATTCCGATTCCAAATCGCTCGCGGCAGCGCTCGGTGCGGTCTTCATAGATCATGTGTGCCCGAAATACGCGATGATCCACGCCTCGAAATTCATGTCGCGCCTTGGGAAGCCGTTGGTCGAGTCCTCGGATGATCTGCGTGCCTAAAATATAGGACGACACCCCTCCCAAAGTTCGTGACGCGGCTTCGGAAACGCGTGGTCGAGCCCCTGCAGACTCTGCGTGCCTAGGATTTAGGCTGGCCAAACCGTCGCAGGTCCTGCGGGCTGACAACCTACGCGTGTCCGACCAAGAAAACGTCGCGCAGGGGCTTGGACCACGATCTCCCGAGGCCGCACAGGTCAATATTGCCTCGGGATCACCTCTTCCGGGCCGCTTCTGATCCGAAACGCCCTCGACTCACGCTTTCCGGGCGCCTTTTGTTCAATTCCGACCGGGCTGAGGGAGCTGACGACTGATCTCCAGCCGTCCGAAGATACTTGACCATCGTAGATTTTAGGCCGATACGGGCAGAACGCCTGTAGCCAGCGAGGTCGTTGTCCAGCCGTTCACACAGGGTGCAGAAAGGTCCCCAGCATGTCACCGGAGAATGGAATTCTCCGGCTACGTTCGCCGAAAGTCGTCTGAAGACGACTGCGGGATCCCGTGCTCGTCGGTGGTCTCGTACAGGGCCAGCGTGCTTCGCTCGCGGTGATGGCGCGGTTGGTTGTGCACGTAGGCGGCCACCGTTTCGAGCGAGCGTTCGCCGAAGCTCAGGGCGCCATAGCCCTCCTGCCAGCGGAATACCTGACCGGCGCTCGCCTGGAGGCTCACCGCCCGCGAGCTGGCGCCCTTCAGTCGTTTGACACAGGCCGCCACACTGAGGACTGGCGGGATCGACGCTACCACGTGGATGTGGTCGGCGACGTTTCCCAGGCCGTGCAGCACCAAGCGCAGCTCCTTCGCCTTAACGTACAGCGTGGTGCGGAGGATCGCTTCGCGCTCGGGAGTGATCAGCGGAAGCCGTTCGAAGGTGGCCCACACCAAATGGTAGTAGAGCTTCCAATATGGCATGTCATCACTGTATCATAATGTCGTATTGCAGTCGTCTTCAGACGACTTCTTCCTACCGTAGCCGGAGAATTCTATTCTCCGGCGAGCCGGCCGTCGACCTGGTCTGCGCGTAACGGCACGACGACGTGCCCTCCGTCACCGGAGAATGGAATTCTCCGGCTACGGTTCGAGAAAGTCCGTTGAAACGGACTGCCGCCATTTCGCTGCTACCGCACGTGAACCTTTCTGCCGCTGCACGGGAGCGACCGTTGCCTCATCTGGGTCGGACCCGCGCAACGGCTGGCGACGCGTCGATAAGATGCAACTCACAACGCGCCCCGAGGTCTTATAGCCGCATATTCGGGATCGAGATGGCTGGAGCAAGGACGGACGGGCTACGGTCACCACGTGTTACAGCCCCTATTGCGGTGTCGAAAACGGGGCAGTAAGCCCTTCGCAGCAGCCGTTTTTCGGATCAAAGGGCGACCGCATCACGAGGTTGCGCCAGTCCGACCCGACCTGGGGCTCCGACCTGGCCGCGAGTTCACCGCGCATCCGTGATGCAGGTCGGCGCTCCCGAGACTGATATCGGCCCGGCGGCGGCTCGGTTCCGCCCGCGTCGCCCCGGTGTTCAGGAGATCGGCACACCGATCGCGCGCAGGATCGCCTTCTCGATCTCGATCATCCGCGTCGGTGAAAGGCCACCACCAAGCGGTGGTGGTAAGAGGCGCTCGCGGCGCAGCGTGGTGATTTGCTCACACTTCGCCATCGAGGGACGGAGCAGCCCACCTTCACGACTGCGCAGACGCACGTGCGTTGGCGCTTCACGCAGCGTCGTAGAGATCGGCACCACCAGCACATCCGACGCAAAGCGGTTTCGGCTGTCGGGTGAGATCACCAATGCTGGCCGGCGTTTCGCACCCGGTTCGTCGGGAATCCGTACCCAATAAAGGTAACCGCGGCGCGGGAACTGCTCTTCGGGAGTCAATCGCCCCATTCGCGGCGCACGGCTTCGTCACCCAGCGCGGCCCAGCTCTGATCCTCGCCACGCTCCCGAGCGCCCTGCGTGCGATAGTAGGCCTCGATTGCTTGGTCCAGCTGAACTTGCCGGTGGCGACGCACCCAGGCAGCGAGAGCGTTTTCGAAGACTTCGCTACGCTTCCGACCGTGTGCAAGCTTGTCGACCTCGCGCAGCAGAGTGTCGTCCACCATCACCGAGATTTTCGTCTTCGCACCCACAGCACCCTCACTATCCGACCTGACTGCGGATCACAACCTTGCCGAAATGCGTTGCCGAAATGCGGGCAGTCAGACGCATCCCGAGCGAGTTCAACCCGCAAGTCGTGATCGAGGCCA
>DASVHW010000264.1 GCA_036382395.1 Candidatus Binatia bacterium
GCGACCACGGATTCTTCCGACCGCGGCACCACGGCGGGCGGCGCATCGAGCGCGTGTGTGACCTGTTCGAGCTGGGTCAATTCATCGGTGACGACCGCATGTGGCACGCCCGCATCCTAACGGGTTGCGGGCGCGCGGTACAGACGTCGCCCGCCGTTCACCCCAAAGGGGGCTGGGTGTACGCTTTGGGGTGTGCTACAGGCGACGGGCAATGAGCAACGGCAGAAAAGACGAACCTAACCAACCCGCCGCAGTCAACATGCCCGAGGGGAACGGCGTCTGGACCCAGAAGCGGAGACTCGCGGCGGCAATGCGCAAGGTCATCGAGCTCCTGGTCACCACCGAAGCCCCTGAGGACGAGTTGTGCGCGGCGGCCGACCGCCTCGAACGCTACGCCCAGCGACTGGAAACCCAGCCGCAGCGCCACATCACATGGGGCAGTCCGGAGGCCTCAATCGCGGGCACGACCGGCGGATTCTTTGATCTGAGTCCGCTCATCGGCCTGGCAAACCCGCTCTCTCCCCCCATTACACTCTGGGTCGATGGCGCTATAGTGCGGGGCACAGTGGTCTTCGGTTGGGCCTATCAAGGCCCTCCCGGCTACGTGCACGGCGGACTCGTCGCGGCGTTGTTCGACGAGACACTCGGCTTCGCGCAGTCGATGTTGGAGAGCCCTGGCATGACGGGAACCCTCACCGTACGCTATCGCAAGCCGACGCCGCTCTTAACCGAGTTGCGCATCGAAGCCACGGTCCAGCGTGTCGACGGCAGAAAGATCTTCACCGAAGCCCGGCTCTATGCCGGCGACACGCTGACGGCGGAAGCCGAGGCGGTCTTCATTTCGCTCAGCGCCTCAACGCTCGCGCTACTGGCGCAGCTGGACAAGGCCAAGACGGGATGACCGGCAGCCGCGCGCGCCGAGGTTTGCGGCCCAACGGCCTGTGACCTATAGTTCTACCTCATGCTCGATGCGCGAACCGAGAAGGCGATTGCCCACGTGGCCGAGCAGGTCCGGCTCGTCTTCGGCACGGACCTGGTAAGTGTTACGCTGTACGGGAGCGCGGCCGGCGAGGACTTCGTGCCGGGAAAGTCGGATCTCAACTTCGCCATCGTCCTCGAACGCGTCACCTTCCCGTATCTGAAGGCCCTGCATCAGCATCTGCCCAAGTGGCACAAGCTGGGTGCGGCCGTTCCCTTGCTGCTGGATCGGCATTTTCTCGACCGGGCGCGGGACGTCTTTCCGATGGAGTTCCATGACATCAAAGCCCAGCATCGGGTACTCTATGGTGAAGAGGTGTTCGCCACCCTCGCCATCGACAGCCGCCACCTGCGCTACCAGGCGGAGCATGAAGCCCGCGGCAAGCTGCTGCGATTGCGCACGCTGTACGCGGAGGTGGGTGCGGAACGCAAGCGCCTGGAAGCCTTGATGCTGGATTCGGCCAAGACCTTCGTCATCATCATGCGCAACTTCGTCCGCTTGCGGCGGGGAGAAAGCCACACCCGGTATCTGCAGGTGCTCGACGAATTCGAGAAGCATTTCAGCCATACATTCCCCACCATTCGCCATTTGCTCCAGGTCAAGCTCGGAACGCAGCAATGGGCCAACGGCATCGAGGAAACGTTTCGCACCTACCTGGACGAGGTAGAGCGATTGATCGATCTGATCGAGCATGCGTTGCCCGAACCTGATGTGGGCGGCTGAGAGCGGAACGCGGAAAGTGCAACGCATAGGGACCCGGGCGGTCAGCTTCGAGTTTTCGGTTTTGAACTTCGCGGCGATCGGTTTAAGTCTGCTGCTGAGCTTCGCACATGTGGCGGCGGCCGGAGTGGAGCCGACCGTACCCACACCGCGAGGATACGTCTCCGACTACGTTGGCGTCATCGATGCACCGACGGCCCGCTACTTGGAGGGGTTAGTCGACGAGCTCAAGCAAAAGACCGGCGCTGAAATCGCCGTGGTGGTCGTCAACTCCACCGCGCCGTTGACGGCCTTCGACTACGCCATGAAGGTTGCCGAGGCCTGGAAGCCCGGTGGTAAGGGCAAGGACAACGGCATCGTCTTCCTGGTAGCGGTCAAAGACCACCAGATGTTCGTTCTCACCGGCTACGGCCTCGAAGGCATCTTGCCTGACGGCAGGGTGGGTGAGATCCGCGACCGGCTGGTGCGCCCGGCCTTTCGCCAGGGCAATTACTCCGGCGGGATCCGGGCC